>DVNX01000100.1 GCA_018714045.1 Candidatus Ornithoclostridium faecavium | reverse complement strand
ATACCAGACCAGAATAATACAAACCAGCCCTGAGGCGCCCGCGTGGCGGGAACAGTAGTCGCTGTCGCGTACAGTTGTATGTCTCAAATAGCTAAGCTTTTTTGTTTACACCATAGGTCTGTGAACACATACTTAAAATCATCGCCTGAGGGTGCGTGCAGTTTTAAGCTGTATTTACTCGTACTGAATTGCATGATGCGAAGCCCGTCAATGCGACCCGTCACACGGGTACAAGGCAAATGTCGAAGGTAATATTGACACATATTATCAAGGCATTTAACACAGTAGCTACGTAAATTTGCCGCTTTAAACCTTGTTCGTATTATTCTGGTCTGGTATAGGGTAAAATTTTGTCGGATAAACGTTATTTTTCTGAAGATCGCATTTTCGGCGACAAGAAATCAATTTGAAAAGAAGATGCAAAAAAGCGCGAACCCGCAAAAGGATCCGCGCTTAACGTTGTTTATTTGTTTAATTGTTATACGGCTTGTCAGTCGAAAACTCTTACTTTGATAAAGCCTTCCTGAGCCTGCATCTGCTTTATCGTCTCTTCGTCGACATTTGCGTCCACGTCAAGAAGCATGTAGCCGATCTCGCCTCTGGAAGCGGATACGAGGTTGGCTATATTGATGCCTTTCTTCGCGATGAAAGAGGTAGCGGTAGCTATCATGTTTGCTACGTTTTTGTGCAGAATGCTTATGCGGCAAACGCCCGTTCTCGGAGCGGATGCGGAAGGGAAGTTCACGCTGTTTACGACGTTGCCGTTTTCAAGGAAATCTTTGAGCTGACGGGCAGCCATTACAGCGCAGTTGTCTTCGGCTTCGGGAGTGGAAGCGCCCAGGTGAGGTATCGTGATGATATTGTCGATGCCCAGGAGCTCCGCCTTGGGAAGGTCGGTGACGTATCTGCCGACTTTTCCGTTCTTGACCGCTTCTACGACGTCGGCGTTGTTTACCAGTTCGCTTCTTGCAAAGTTGAGGATGACTACGCCCGTTTTCATCGTATTGATGCTCTGTTCGTTGATAATGTTTTTTGTCTGTTCGGTAGCGGGCACGTGCAGCGTAACGTAATCCGCTTCAGCGAAAAGCTGGTTGACGTCGGTGATGTGAACTACGTTCTTATCCAGCATAAGAGCGCCGTCTACGCTGAGGTAGGGGTCGTAACCGAGAACGGTCATACCCAGCTCGATAGCGATATTTGCTACCAGTCTGCCGATTGCGCCCAGTCCGACTACGCCCAGCGTCTTGCCCTGTATTTCCTGTCCGACGAAAGCTTTTTTGCCCTTTTCGACCTGTTTGTCTACGTCGTCGCCTTTCAGGGACTGCGTCCAGTTGATGCCCTGTACTATCTTACGGCTTCCGAGGAGCATACCTGCGATGACCAGTTCTTTTACCGCGTTCGCGTTAGCGCCTGGGGTGTTGAATACGCAGATGCCTTTATCTGTCATCTTGCTTATCGGGATATTGTTGACGCCTGCGCCTGCGCGCGCGACAGCCTGAACGGTCGGGGGAACTTCGTATTCATGCATCGAGAAGCTTCTCAGAAGGATAGCCTGAGGATTGCTCACGTCGCTGCCCACGGTGTAAGACTGTTCGGGAAGAATGCTTTTGACCTTCGGGCTTATTTCGTTGAGTTTGAGTATGTTTATCATAATTCCACCTTTAAACTTATTTGTTTTCGAGTTCGAATTTCTTCATGAATTCGATAAGAGCCTTAACGCCTTCGACGGGCATCGCGTTGTAGATAGAAGCGCGCATACCGCCGACAAGCTTGTGACCCTTTATGGAGAGCAGACCGTTCTTGCCTGCTTCTGCGACGAATTTCGCGTCAAGATCCTTATCTCCGGTGACGAACGGAACGTTCATAAGAGAGCGATCCCCTTTATTTACGTAGTTGTGATAGAAATCGCTGTTGTCGATGAAATCGTAGAGAAGTCCCGCTTTGTATTCGTTGACCTTCTGTATCTCAGCGACGCCGCCCAGCTTCTTCAGATGGCGCAGGTTGAGCATTGCCATATAGATAGAGAAGCACGGGGGAGTGTTGTAAAGGCTGTCTGCGTCCGCCTGCGTACTCCACTTGAGCATCGTAGGGCAGATAGCCTGTTCCTTGCCGATAAGGTCTTCGCGGACGATGACGATCGTAACGCCTGCGGGAGCGACGTTTTTCTGAGCGCCCGCATACATAACGCCGTACTTGGATACGTCCATCACTTCGCTGAGGATATTGGAAGAAACGTCAGCTACCAGTACGCCGCTCTTCGGGGTGGGAAGAGAGGTGTAACGCGTGCCGAATATCGTGTTGTTCTGAGTGATATACAGATAATCCGCGTTATCTGAAAGCGTAAGTTCTTTGGGGATATAAGTATAAGTCTTGTCTTCGGAAAAAGCCGCTAAGCGGATATCGCCGTACGGTTTCGCCGCTTTATACGCCTTTTTAGCGAAGTTGCCGGTAACTACGTAATCCGCAACTTTGGAGCCGCTGAGCAGGTTGAGCGGGATAGCGTCGAACTGCTGTGAAGCGCCGCCCTGTACGAGCAGGATCTTGTAGTTGTCGGGAACGTTCATAAGCTCTCTGAGAAGAGCGAGGCATTCCTGATGGATAGCGTCGTACTGTTTGCTGCGGTGGCTCATTTCGGTAACGCTCATGCCGCAACCCTGGTAGTCGACAAAGTCTTCCTGAGCCTGTTTGAGTACCTCGAGCGGGAGCATCGAGGGACCGGCTGAAAAATTGTAAACTCTCATATATATCCTTCCTTTAAAATTATTAATAATATAAATTAATTATATATAATTATACGCCTATACTCGCGCGCGCGCAACAAATTTTCGGCAGGGATTGAGAATATTTTAACAAATTTTTCCGTATAATAGCAAAAACGACGCGGAGGGATTTATGCAAGCGGTGATAATGGCAGGAGGAATGGGAATAAGGCTGAGACCTCTTACGGACAGGATACCCAAACCGATGGTGAAAATTATAGACAAACCGGTGCTGGAATACACGGTTCAGCATCTTAAAAACTGCGGCGTAACGGATATATCGATGACTCTTTGTTACCGTCCGTCCGTTATAATAAGACATTTCGGAGACGGTTCCAAACTCGGAGTCAAGATAAAATATTTTGTAGAAAAGACTCCAATGGGTACAGCGGGCGGAGTAGCCGCGGCGGTAAAAGGCAACGACGGACCTTTTCTTGTCGTAAGCGGAGACGCTTTTACGGATATCGATTATAGCGAGCTTGTAAATTTTCACGAAAATCACGGCGGAGCGGTTACGGTCGCGGTGAAGGAAGTGAAAAATCCGTCGTCTTTCGGCGTAGTCGAGACCGATAATAACGGTAAGATCACCCGCTTTGAAGAAAAGCCGTCGGCGCCGTCGTCTTTTACCGTGAACACGGGAGTATACGTTATGGACAAAGCGGCTCTTGATTTAGTGCCTGAAAACGTTAGATACGACTTTGCAAAAGACTTGTTTCCGAGGCTTATCGGGAATATGTACGCGATGAAGACGGACTGCTACTGGTCGGACATAGGAACGCTTTCGTCCTATTATCTGACGAACAACGACGTCGCTCTCGACGGCAAACGCTTCGGGTTTTGCATATGACAGATAACTCTGATTTGTCTTGCGACGGATAATAAAGTAATATAACAAAAAAAGCCGCCTTTTCAGGCGGCGATTTTATAAATTTACGGCTTAAAGTTTTGTCCCGCACTTATCGCAGAACGCCGCGTCCGCGTCGAGATCCGCGCCGCAGGAAGGACATTTTTTTGAGAGAGCGGCGCCGCATTTTTTGCAGAAGGCGCTGTCTTTGTCGTTAAGCGCTCCGCAAGCGGGGCAGGTTCCCCCGTCAGTATTTTTTACCGCTTCTGCTATTGATCTGATACCCGGTTGTATCTCTTTTCCCGCTTCGTTGAAAACTGGGGCGCTTTCGCGCATCGTATAGCTTGCGATCTCTCTGCGGAAGCCCATAGCCGTCAGCATGCCGCCGACTGCGATCATCGGGAAACCGATGAAAAAGCACCAGAATTTCGTCGGCTGTTCGAAATCGGACATTGAGCCGAAGATATCCACGAATCCTATTATCGCGAATACGAGACCCGCCGGTAAAAGTATGAGACCTGCTATTTTGAGAATTGTTTTTACGCGCTTATGTTTGCGCATTTTTTCTTCTCTTATTTCTTCTTCGTTCATTATTCAACACCTCTTTTTTGTTTTATTTCATTATAGCACATAAGCTGATTTTGTCAATAGCTGCGTTATTTTGTCCATAATATAAAAGTACGCCTTTTGTCGCAGGTATTATTTATTGACATGAGTGTATTATTTAATTATAATATATATGTATTATTATGCGTTCACGCGTTCGTGCGTGCGGTGACAGTTTGATTTCGGAGGCTTTAATGGCAAAAAAATATAAGGCGCTTAAGGTGGTATTCTTAGGCGGCGTCGGAGAAATAGGAAAAAACATGACCGCGATAGAGTACGGCGACAACATACTCATCGTGGACTGCGGATGTATGTTCGGCACTTACGATACGCCGGGCGTCGATCTGATAATTCCCGATTTTTCTTATATCGACGAGAATATAGACAAAATAAAAGGTATCGTCCTCACTCACGGACACGAAGACCATATCGGCGGCGTGCCGTATCTTGTCAAAGACAGGCTTGAAAACGTGAAGATATACGGCAGCGATCTTACTCTCGCGCTGCTTAAGAATAAGTTCAAGGAACACAATATAACTTCGCCCAAACTTGTCACGGTTAAGGGCGGCGATACGAAGAATATCGGCTGTTTCGACGTCGAATTCGTAAAGGTCACTCACAGCATATCGGGCGCGTTCGCTCTTGCGATAAACACGCCTGTCGGCGTCGTTTTCCATACGGGGGACTTCAAGGTCGACCATACCCCTCTGGACGGAGAGAGCATAGATCTTCTGCGCCTTGCTTCGATAGGAGAAAAGGGCGTAAAACTCATGCTGGGAGAATCGACCAACGTCGAGCGCGACGGTTATACCATGAGCGAGCAGAAGGTCGGCGAAACGCTGGATAAGATAGTGTCGGCGAATACGGACAGCCGCATAATAATCGCGACTTTCGCTTCCAACGTGAACAGGATACAGCAGATAATCAATATCTGTCAGAAGTACAACCGCAAGGTCGCGTTCAACGGAAGAAGCATGAAAAATATCAGCGAGATAGCGACCAAACTGGGCATAATGAGTGCTGACAACGGCACTATCGTCGATATAGAAAAGATAGGAAGATACGCGCCCGGCGAGCTGTGCATAATCACCACGGGATCGCAGGGCGAACCTATGAGCGCGCTTACGCGTATGGCTTCGGGCGACGATAAGGTGAGCGTAGGCAGGCAGGACGTAGTAGTAATATCCTCTTCGCCTATCCCCGGCAACGAAAAGATGATATACAACGTCATCAACAATCTGTGCAAACGCGGCGCAAGAATTCTTTACGGCTCTCTTGCGGAGCTGCACGTGTCGGGTCACGCCTGCAAGGAAGAGCTCAAGCTTATGCAAAGGCTTATTCATCCTCAGTATTTCATCCCGGTACACGGCGAATACCGTCATCTGAAATTGCATCAGGAACTGGCTATGCGCCTCGGTATGAACGAGGATAACATAAAGATCCCCGAAATAGGCGATTGCTTCGAACTCAAACAGAAAAAGCTGGTAAAGACGGGCACCGTCACCGCGGGCAACGTATACGTGGACGGACTCGTGGACGTCGATAACCTGGTACTTAAAGACCGCCAGCAGCTCAGCAACGAAGGTTTCGTTATACTTCTGGTCACGATAGGGCTGGAAAACAGCGCGCTTCTGGCTCCTCCCGAAATTATCACCAGAGGCCTGCAGATAGCCGAAGAACACGTGGAGCCGATAAAAGACATGATATGCACTACCGTGGAGAAGGCGAATTACAAGGGCGCGAAGGACAGAGGAAAGCTTAAGTCCGCGCTCCGCCGCCAGATAGAAAAGTATATCGCGGCAAAGCTCAAGCAGAGACCTATGGTGCTGCCGATAATCACTGAGGTAGAATGATGCCCGATATCGCGGAATGCGCCGAAAGACTAAGACAGCTCAGCCCCGCTTACGAAGCCGAGGCGAGGGAAAAATATATCCCGATAATAAGACCAGAAAGTCTTAAACTTCTGCTGGACGCCGCGAAAAAGAGTCGCTGCTCGAGGATCCTCGAAATAGGCACGGCGATAGGGTTTTCCACCGCGTGGCTGGCGACGGAGACGGGCGCTGTCGTAGATACTATAGAGAAAGACGAAGAAAGACTTGAGAGAGCGAAAGCGTTCTGGAAAGAGGTCGGGATAGAGGACCGGGTAAATCCTTATCTCGGCGACGCGGACGAACTGGTACGCAGGCTCGCGTCTGAAAACAGGTACGGTTTCATATTTATAGACGCGGCTAAAAGCAGGTATTCAGACTATCTCGATGCGGTCTATCCCTCTCTCGAAAAGGGCGGCATCGTATTCGCTGATAACGTGTATTACTTAGGGCTCGTTAAGGGCGACGCGTACCCGCCGCACAAACACAGGACGATAGTCACCAATATGAGAGCTTTTCTGAAAAAGATAAGCAATAAGGATAAATTCGATACTACTGTATACGATACGGAGGACGGCACGGCTGTATGCGTGAAACTGTAAAGACTGAACTTCTGGCTCCCGCGGGAGATTTCGAAAAGCTGAAAACGGCGCTTCATTTCGGCGCGGACGCGGTCTATGTCGGCGGCAGCGAGTTTTCGCTTAGAGCTAACGCGAAGAACTTTTCGAAAGAACAGCTTAAAGAAGCGTGCGGCTACGTAAGGGAGAGAGGAAAGAAGATATACGTTGCCGTCAACGTGTTCGCTAAAAACGACGATTTCGACAAGCTTCCGGAATACCTCGCATTCTTGCAGGATGCGGGCGTGAACGGCGTTATCGTGACCGACCCAGGCGTCATAGAATTCTGCAAAAAATACGCGCCCGTGTTGGAGATACATATTTCCACCCAGGCAAACACGACTAATAAGTATTCTGCGAAATTCTGGGCGGATCAGGGCGCGAAGCGCATAGTTCTCGCCAGAGAGACCTCTCTTGCGGAGATAAGAGAGATAAGAGAATATCTTCCTGAAAGCGTAGAGATTGAGGCTTTCGTACACGGCGCGATGTGCATATCATACAGCGGCAGATGTCTGCTTTCCGCCTCGCTCGCAGGCAGGAGCGGAAACAGAGGAGACTGCGTTCAGGCGTGCCGCTGGGAGTACGAGATAACCGAAAAGAACCGCAAAGGCGAAAGACTGCCGATATACGAGGACGACAGAGGAACTTATATCCTCAACAGCAAAGATCTGAATATGCTGTCTCATATCGGCGAGCTTATCGACGCGGGCATTTACTCCTTCAAGATCGAGGGAAGAATGAAATCGCAGTATTACGTTGCCAGCGTCGTCAACGCGTACCGTCAGGCGATAGACGGGTTTACTGCGGATAAGAATTACGAGGTTCCCGCGCTTCTTTCCGAAGAGCTGGAAAAGAACAGCCACAGAGATTATACGACGGGTTTTTATTACGGCGAAAAGGACAGCGTTTGCAGCGATACTTCTCAGCCGAAATGCGACTGGGAGTTTACCGCGCTTGTCACGGGATACGACGAAAATAAGGGCGCTGTCGCGCTGCAACAGCGCAACAGGTTCAGAACGGGCGACGTGCTGGAAATACTTTCGCCCGATAAAAAGTATTTCGGCAAGACGCTGAAGATCGAAAAAATGTACGACGAAAACGGCGCGGCGCTCGATGACGCAAAGCTGGTGCAACAGACGGTTTACGTACCGACCGAATACAAACTCGCTAAGGGAGATATTCTGAGAAAGAGGGTGTTGAAATGAAAAAGACGATAGTTATCCTGTACACTAAGGGTATGTACGATACGGTTGCGAAGGATATCTGCAACTATATGACCAAGCGCTATTCCGATTGCGACATCGTCGCGATAGACGAGGACAGGTACAGCAATCTGTATTCTGCGCAGTTTGTCAGAAATACGTATATCTTTACCGCCCGCAATATGGCGTGGCTCAACCGCTTTGCGGTGCTTATAAGAGAAAAGTTTCTGCCCAAGAAGATAAACAAGACGGTAAAACCGTACGAACGCGAACTTAAAGAGGAAAACCCGACCAGAAATTTCCGTCAGAAATTCCACAAGGTTGACAATATATTTATGCGCTTTGCACCTGAGATAGTTATCTGTCTTTCTCCTAAAGCGCACAACAAAGCTATACTCGCGAAGCAGAGACTCGCGATGAACGACGTAAAGGTTTACGCGATGATAACGGATTTTTCTCTGAACAAGGCTTATATCAATTATCAAAGCGACGGATATTTCGTGCAGAACGACGTCATCAAGCAGGCGCTGATCGCGAATAAGGTAGACGAACAGAAGATAACTGTCTGCGGCACTGTGATAGACGGAGAAAGACTGACCGACGTCCCGAAAGCGGAAGCCAGGGAAGAACTTATGATAGACAACGATCTCCCCACCGTCACGATAAGCGGAGGAAGATACGGCGTAAGTTACGTTAAGGACGCTTTCGACACATTAGCGCCTTATACGGACAGACTCAACCTGGTAGTGCTTACGGGCGGAAGCGCTTCGATAGAAAAATTCGTGATGACCTATTGCAAGGCGAAGAACTACAACAAGAATATTTACGTCGTGAAAAACGTAAAAGACATGAATACGATATACGCGGTGACCGACGTTATGGTATGTTCGCCGACGACCGTGACAATGTACGAGGTCTTTGCGAAAAATATCCCGTGCGTGTTGATCAGAAGCCTTAACAACAACGAAAAGGGCAATCATACCTTCCTTACCGAAGAGCAGCTTGCCATGCGCGGAGGAAAGGACGAGCAGCTTGCTACGGCTGTACTCGGTTTCATAAACAACAACAATATAAAACAGGAATATCTTTACAACCAGCGCAAGTTCTTCGACGCGGGCGCGATCGAGGGGTTTGCGAAAACGGTATATAAAGAGAGCTGTCAGATAAATAAGATACGCAAAGAAGCGGCAAGCGCTCAAAAAGCGGAAGAAAAGGTTGAAATACCTGAAAACAAAGAAGGCAATGAAGATGACGAAAAGGAGTAAAACATGGTCAAGCACGTCGTAATGTACAAACTCAAGGAGGAAGCAAAGGACAAAGCGGACGAACTCGTTGGAAAGTTTATGTCCATGAGATGCAGGATAGAAGGTCTTATCGACGTATGCGCAGGAAAGGATTTCAAGAAGGAGGGAAGGAGCTACGACGTAGCTCTCATCGCGACTCTGGAAAGTCCCGAAGCGCTCGAAAAATACGCCGTTCATCCCGTACATCTGCCGATACTGGCTTACGCAAAGACGATTGTAGAAAAGTCTCACAGCGTGGATTTTACAGAATAATTTAAAAGGAGAGAATATGAAGATCGTTATAAAACTCAAAGACGGAAGAAAGATGAACGCGACTCTCGACGAAAACGCGGCGCCGATAACGGTGCAGAATTTCGTCAAACTCATAGACGAAAAGTTCTTTGACGGACTTATCTTCCACCGCGTGATACCCGGATTTATGATACAGGGCGGCGGCATGGACGGCGCGATGAAGGAAAAACGTGCGAAGTCCATCAAGGGCGAATTCGCTTCAAACGGCATTAAAAATCCGATATCCCACGTTCCGGGCGTACTTTCTATGGCGCGCACCCAGGTCAAGGACAGCGCGAGTTCGCAGTTCTTTATCTGCGTTGCGGACTGTACCTTCCTCGACGGAGATTACGCCGCGTTCGGCAGACTGGACGACGAAGAAAGCCTTAAGGTCGCGATAGATATGTCTAATGTAAAGACGGGCAGTTACGGCTGGTTCGACGACGTCCCCAAAGAGCCGCTCGTCATTGATACGATTGAAAAGGTAAACTGACATTTTTTTACAGCGATAAAAAGGACGGAATACGCGTTACTGCCGCATACTAAGTTTATGGAGTATGCGGCTGTTTTTATCCTTTTTGCTGCGATCACGGCGTCGGCGATCAGACTTGCTGCGACGGGGAAAGGTTTTATGAGCGCTTCTTTTCTCGTCGTTCTTACCGTGTTGTTGTGCTTAGAGCCGACTGAAGGCGCGGTAAGATACGCGCCGTCCGCTTTGTTTCTTGCACTGTCGGGGGCGGCGTATATCGGCAGAAGAAAAAATCCGAGGCAACTTTTGTGCGCCCTCGTCGTCGCGGCGGTAGCTTACGTTTCAACAGACTCGGCGTGGCAATCGGATAATGTGAAATCTTTTGCCGTCATCTGTCAGATAGCGCTTGCCGCGTGCGTATGCGAGCCTCGCGGGGCAGGGGCTGTCTTTGCTCTGGGCAGATTTTTGGGGGACACGTATTCGGTTTTAACAGACCCTTCAGTTGTTTTGAGAGAACAACTTTTTTCGATCGATATCGTTTTTTCGGCTATTGTCTGTACCGTCGCATCATTCTTTTTCAACGCTGTTTTTTCGTTTATCGACGGCGACCGCAGACGTTTGATGCAGGGAAAGCCTTTATTCGTCGAGGCTTAAAATTTTTATGCGCGTTTAAAATGCCTGCGCCCGCTTTACTTTATCGCGCGGATATTATATAATTTTAAAGTAACGCTTATAATAAGGAGTCATTATGCCCAGGATCGTAAAAGTTGACGAAAACGGCGTCGCGGCTGAACTCGGTTTCGAGCAGGGCGACGAAATACTCGGATTCGACGGTCATCCGTACGAAGACGTCCTCGACTACGTATTTTACGATGGAGCGGAAAAGTTCACGATAAACGCCCGCACAAAAGACGGAGAACTTGTCGATTGCGAGGTCGAGAAACTGCCTGAAGAAAGCATAGGCGTTGAGTTCGACGACGAAGGGCAACTCGTGCCGATACGTTGTCGCAACAAATGCGTTTTCTGCTTTGTCGATCAGCTTCCCAAAGGCATGAGAAAAACTCTTTACGTCAAAGACGACGATTACAGACTGTCTTTCGTCAGCGGGAATTACGTTACTCTCACAAACGTTTTCGATAAAGAAATGGAGAGAATAATCAGACTGCGTTTAAGTCCGCTTTACATTTCCGTGCATTGTTTTGACAGAAAGCGCAAAACCGAGATGATAGCAAATCCCGAAGGCGCGAAGCTGTTCGACAAGATGAAAGTGCTGGCTGCGCACGGTATCGTAATGCATACGCAGATAGTTCTTTGCAAAGGACTTAACGACGGCGATATCCTTGCAGAAACGCTGACCGAGCTTGCAAAGCTGCGCCCTCAGGTCGCTTCTGTGGCTATAGTCCCCGTCGGACTCACGGGGCACCGCGACGGGCTCAGAGAGTTGCAGGCGATCGATAAGGAAACGGCGAGAAAAGTTATCGCTCAGGTCGAAGAATTCGACAAGGAGCAGGGCGGAAGCTTTGCGTACTGTTCGGACGAATTCTATCTGAAAGCCGAACTCCCGTTACCGCCTTTTGAAAGTTACGGCGATTTTTCGCAGATAGAAAACGGCGTCGGACTCGTCCGCTCTTTTGAAAGAGAAGTCGAAGAAAGTCTTTCGGGTCTTGAAATTTCCGACAAAAAAGGAGAGGTAGCGTTTATTACGGGGCAGTCTTTCAAAGGACAGCTTAAAAAATGCCTGGATAAAGTCCAGCCTTATTTCCCGAACTGTAGATTCAGGATAGCAGACATATACAACGACTGGTTCGGCAGAAGTATAACGGTAGCGGGTCTGATAACGGCTACGGATATCATGGCTCAGGCTAAGGATATGCCTGCGTACACCGTGATACCTTCGACAATGCTGAGAGAATTTACTCATACTTTCCTCGACGGCGTGAGCGTAGAAGAACTCGCCGCGAAATTAAATACGAACATCATAATAAGCGCGTCCGGCGCAGACCTGGTGCGCGCGGCAAAGGAGGCTACTGAATAATGCAGATCAAACCTTTGGTTGCGATAGTTGGCAGACCCAACGTGGGCAAATCCACGCTTTTCAATAAAATAGTAGGCAAACGCGTTTCCATAGTAGAGGATTACGAAGGGGTGACGCGCGACCGTCTTTACTGCGATACCGAATGGTGCGGCTATTCTTTCACGCTTATAGATACGGGCGGTCTCGATATAAAGAGCGAGGATGAAATGTGGTCGCATATCCGCCGACAGGCTCAGGTCGCGGTCGACATAGCGAACGCCATCATTTTCGTCGTGGACGGGAAAGGAGGTCTTACCTCCAACGACATCGAGGTCGCTTCTTTCCTCAGAAAGAGCAAAAAGCCCGTCATTCTTGCGGTCAATAAGCTGGACAATTACGATGAGGAAAAGATATACGATTTTTATTCTCTCGGCATAGGCGATCCGATAGGCGTTTCGGCAGAACAGGGCCTCGGTATAGGCGACCTTCTCGACGAAGTGGTCAAGAATATAGAAAAAACTCCCGCAGAAACAGATCCCGAAGTGCTCAACGTGGCGATAGTAGGAAAACCCAACGCGGGAAAGTCGTCGATAACCAACAAGATACTCGGTTACGAGCGCGTTATCGTCAGCGATATCGCCGGCACGACGCGCGACGCGATAGATACCGCCTTCGAATGGCAGGGACAGAAATTCAACATTATAGACACCGCGGGAATAAGAAAAAAATCCAGCGTCGACGAAGGAGTCGAACAGTACAGCGTAATACGTTCCCTTGCGGCTATTAGGCGCGCGGACATAGTTATCGTCGTTATAGACGCGAAAGCGGGCATAAGCGAACAGGACGTCAAGATATGCGGTTACGTTCACGAGCAGGGAAAGCCGTCCGTCATCGTGATGAATAAGTGGGACGCGGTCGAAAAGGACGCTTACACGGTCAATACGTTCAACAAAAAACTCGAAGGCGAACTCAAATTCATGTCCTATTTCGTGCCTATGTACGTTTCTGCAAAAACGGGACAGAGAGTGGAAAAACTGCTTGCTACCGCGATGGAAGTTTACGCTGAAGCCAGCAAGAGGGTCGCGACGGGCGTCCTCAACGATATAATAAGAGAAGCGGTGCTTGCCAACGAGCCCCCGACTTTCAACGGCAAGAAACTCAAGATATATTACGTTACGCAGGCTTCGACCAATCCGCCCGTATTCGTATTCTTCGTCAACGACGACAAGCTGCTCAACTTCAGCTATAAGAGATACCTCAACAACGCTTTAAGAAACGCTTTCACGTTCAGGGGAACCCCGATAAAGCTGGAGATGAGGAGCAAGGATTCCAAAGATTACGAAATGTAATATTTTTACAGTCGGCGCGTTTTACTTGCTACATCGCGCGCGTTATGCTAAAATGTAGCGCGGAAGGCAGGGTGCCGCTAAAAAGAGATAATAAGAGATAATAAATTTTTCATATACAAGAGGTCTTTATGAAATATACAAACCTGACGAAAGAGCAACTTAAAGAACTTCTGGACTCCGCTAAAAAGGAGTACGAGGAGATCGCTGCGAAAGGCTATAAGGTAGATATCGCGCGCGGTAAGCCCTGCAACGCTCAGGCGGCTCTCGCATTCAATATGCTGACCGCTCCCGAAGCTGAGGATTACCCGATGAGCTATCTGAACTACGGCATGCCCGAAGGTATTCCCGAAATGAGAAAGCTCTTTGCCGAGCTTCTCGGTCTCGAACCCTCTCAGGTCATCGTAGGCGGTAACAGCTCGCTGAATATGATGTACGACGCGGTGCAGAGAGCTATGCAGTTCGGTCTTCTCGGAGAAAAACCGTGGAATAAGTGCGAAAAGGTCAGATTCCTTTGCCCTGTACCCGGTTACGACCGTCACTTTGCGGTAACTCAGCATTTCGGCATCGATATGATCAACGTTCCGATGGACGACAACGGTCCCAATATGGATCTCGTTGAAAGCCTCGTAGCGAACGACGAGAGCGTAAAAGGCATATGGTGCGTGCCTAAATATTCCAATCCGACAGGTATCGTTTACAGCGACGAAGTTGTAGAAAGACTGGCTACTATGAAGACTGCGGCTAAGGATTTCAGAATATTCTGGGATAACGCGTATTGCGTGCACGAACTTACCGATACCCCCGCTCAGCTTGCAAACATTATGACTATCGCTAAGAAGGCGGGTACCGAGGACAGAATTTTCGAATTCGCTTCGACTTCAAAGATAACCGTTGCGGGCGCGGGCGTTGCATGCATGGGCGCAAGCGAAGCCAATATCAAAGACGCTATGAGCCATATCTTCTATCAGACGATAGGCAACGATAAGGTGAATCAGTACAGACATTTCAGATTCCTTCAGTCCGTCGACCATATCAAAGAGATCATGGACGCGCAGAGGGCTATCATCAAACCCAAGTTCGACGCTATCGTGTCCACACTCGAAGAGAGCCTCGGCGACGATTGCGATATCGCTAAGTGGACCAATCCCAAGGGCGGTTATTTCATCAGCCTCGACGTTCTGGACGGTTGCGCTTCCAGAGTCGCTCAGCTGTGCAAGGCGGCGGGTCTGACCCTTACGGGCGCGGGCGCTACCTATCCGTACGGCAGAGACGACAACGACAGAAACCTGCGTATCGCGCCGACTTATACCAACGGCGAGGACGTAGGCGTAGCTGCTGAAATACTCGTGGCTTGCGTAAAACTCGCTTGCCTCGAAAAACTTGCGAAATAAGGAGAACGTATGGCGAAACTGTTTATCGCGTCAGACCTGCACGGCAGCGCGCATTTTACGGAAATAATGATAGAACGTTTCAATGAGGAGAAAGCGGACGAGCTTATTCTCCTCGGAGACATATTTTATCACGGTCCCAGAAATCCGCTTCCCGAAGGTTACGCTCCGATGAAAGTCGCAGAACTTTTAAGACCGTATGCTGAAAAGCTTCTGGTCGTCAAGGGAAATTGCGACAGCGACGTCGATGCGATGATCGCGCCGTTCGAGTTCGTAAATATCGCTAAAATATACGTCGACGGTGCGAAGATAACGCTTCAGCACGGTGACAGATACTGTATAGACAACGTGCCCGAAAATTGCGGAAACGCGCTTATCTACGGGCATTACCATACATCTTTCGTCACTAAGAAGGACGGAAGAGTGATCGCAAATCCGGGGTCGGTCTCGCTCCCCAAAAACGATACGAAAGCGGGTTATATAATAATCGAAAACGGCGTTGTCACGCTTAAGGCGCTTTCGGACGGACAAGTTATAGCAAAAGAGGAGTTAGCATGAAAATTTTCGATACAAAAGTTCAGGAACTTAAATACGAGGTTCTCAAAGCGGTTATAAAGGCGGCAGACAGCGGGGATATGAGCAATATCTATCTCGATATCCCCAAGCAGATTTCTCCCGGACCCAAGCCGACGATGAGATGCTGTATATATAAGGAAAGAGCTATCGTTCAGGAGAGAATAAAGTTGGCTCTCGGCGGCGATAAGTCCAACCCCAACAGCGTTGAGGTCATCGACGCGGCGTGCGACGCCTGCCCGATCGAAGGTATGTATATCACCCCTGCGTGCAGAGGTTGTATTTCGCATAAATGCCAGCAGGCGTGCCCGAAGAATGCGATAACCATCGTCGACAACCATCCCGTCATAGACAAGGACAAATGCG
Organism: Candidatus Ornithoclostridium faecavium; assembly: GCA_018714045.1. Taxonomy (GTDB): domain Bacteria; phylum Bacillota; class Clostridia; order Christensenellales; family UBA3700; genus Ornithoclostridium; species Ornithoclostridium faecavium. The sequence continues at coordinate 13,986 of DVNX01000100.1, read as the reverse complement.
TTGAATGCGGCAGATGCGCAAAGGCTTGCCCGTACAGCGCTATAATCGAACAGCGTCGTCCCTGCGTCAGAAGCTGCAAAGTCGGCGCGATATCGATGGACGAGAACAAGAAGGCGAAGATAAATAACGACAAGTGCATTTCCTGCGGCGCCTGCGTATATCAGTGTCCGTTCGGCGCTATCGTCGACAAGTCGCTTATGATGGACGTTCTCGACATACTCAAAAAGTCTGAAAACAACACGAAATATCACGTTTACGCTGTCGTAGCGCCTGCGCTCGCAAGTCAGTTTACGGGCGTGCCTATGGCGAAAGTCGCCAGCGGCATAAAGAAGCTGGGCTTCTACGATATCGCGGAAGCGGCTCTCGGCGCGGATATCACGCTGTATCACGAAGCGAAAGAACTCAAAGAACGCGGCATACTGACTACTTCTTGCTGTCCTTCTTTCGTAATGTTCATCGAAAAGAATTTCCCTGAGCTGGTCAAATACGTTTCTTCGTCCGTTTCCCCGATGATAGAAACGGCTATGCTTATAAAGCGCAACGACCCGACGGCAAAATGTATCTTTATCGGACCTTGTACCAGCAAAAAACTGGAATACAGACTGCCCAAGACCAAGGGAGCTATCGATTGCGTAATGTCGTTCGAGGAGTTGCAGGCGTTCTTCGACGCCCGCGATATAGAGCTTCTCAAGCTGGAAGATTGCCCCGTGGACGAAGCGTCTTATTACGGCAGAATATTCGCTAAATCGGGCGGTATCACGCAAGGCGTAATGAACGTTGCTAAATCGATGGGGCTCGATAACGTCAAGCCGATAGCTATGAACGGCATCGAGGAATGCAGAATAAACCTTCTCAAACTCAAGCTGGGAAGAGCCGCAGAAAACTTCTTCGAAGGCATGGCGTGCGACGGCGGTTGTCTCAACGGTGCGCTCATTCTTCACCACGAACAGAAGAACGTCGTCGAGATCGACAAGTTCGGCAACGCGGCAAGTCACAAGGATATCTCTTCCAGCGTCGCGAAATACGAAGAGAGTCTTAAAAACGAAGCAAAACAATCCTGACAGCACAGATATCAATCATCCGCCCCGTACCGGGGCGGTTTTTTTATGCCCGAAGACGCGACCTTACCGCCGGAAAGGCAGTGAAACGCAAGGTTTGCGCGGCGCTGTCGAATTATTGCGGTATGCGTCGGAAATTGACAAAATTCAGTTATAATGCTATAATGTAACTATAAGCGGGGATATTTTTATGGATTACAACGTTTTCATATGCTACCGGGGCGACAAAGGCGGCGTGCTTGCCTCCAACATTTATTCTGACCTCTGTCTCTATACTAACAACAAACTCAAAGTGTTTTTTGCGCCGAGGTGCGTTCCGCACGGCGACAATTTCAAAGACGCGTGTCTTGAGATCGCGGGCAAAGTTCAGCTGATGATACTCATTTTGTCAAAAGGGTTTTTCGACAAGTGCGGAGAACCGGACGACATCGTTTTCGGGGAATTGAAATCCGCGCTGGCGAACGATGAGATAAAGTTTCTGCCAATAATAATGCCCGATTTCGATTTCAAGGACGTGGAACTGTCTCAATGGTTCGACGAGACAGAAGTGGACAGGATAAAGCATATCAGCGCGATCAAATTCACTGACGTCTATTCGTTCAGCTCCGTGGATATGCTGATCCCCATTCTCAGAGACAAAGTGGGCGAATTCAATTATATAGACGCGATCTCTGGCGCAATGCCGAAAGAGGAAGCGAAAAAACGCATGCATATCAGCGCCGAAGGTAAGGAAAATTTCTTCAGTGACGAAAATAAGACTGAAAGGAACAGACTCAAAGCGCAGCAGGAACTTTTGATGAAGTTCGATATGCCGGTGTACGAAAAATGCCTTGAAGGGAAAGAGGACCTCTGCGTGCTCGATCTGGGATGCGGCAACGGCACAGCTCTGATGAACAGGCTGGGCAACAGAAAAGAAGTGAGCACGATCATAGGGATTGAGTACGACCGCGCGGCAACGGACGCCGCGAACGAAAAATACGGCGGCGGAAAAGCGAAATTCTACTGCTTAGACGTTGAAGGAGACGGATTCAGGGAAAAGCTTGAGGAAATAATGGAAGAAAACGGGATAGACAAATTCGATTTCGTCAACCTTCTCGCGGTAATGTCTCATTTTAAGTCTCCATTCAAAGTGCTGAGGACGGTAAAGGCGTGTTGCAGAAAGGGCGCGCAGATTTTCATACGCAACATCGACGACGGGCTGAATATATGCTATCCTGACGACGAGAAGAAATTCGAACGCGCGCTGTCGCTTCTCGCCAAGTGCGATACGACGGGTTACAGATATTCCGGCAGAGAACTTTATACGTTGCTTAAACGCAGCGGATATAAGGATATTACGCTTGAAAAAGCGGGGCTTTCGTCCGTTCCGATGGACTATGACGAAAAATCCGCGTTTTTCGACGTGATATTCAAGTTTGTGAAACAAGGGATTGTCCGGGCGGCGGAAAAGCACCCCGGAGACGTTCAGCTCAGTGCGGATAGCCGCTGGCTGGCAGAGGTGTACGACGACCTTGAAGAGGAGTTTTTATCTGACGAATTCTTCATTCTGTTCGGATTCGTTCTGTATACGGCAAAGGTGTGAAATTATGGAAAATAGAAAAGAGATAACTTTGAAAAAACTGGAAAAAGACAGCATACCGCTTCTCCTCGAAATACAGGAAGAAGCGTTCAGGGTGCTGGACGACCCCGATCTGCTGCGCCGCAATACTTACGAAACGTTTGAAGTCTGTTTCAACGAGAAATCACTTGTGCTTGCCGTTTACGTGGGCGGGGAGATCGCCGGTTTCGGAATATTGTACGCGGCGGGGAAAGACAAGGAAAATCTTGCGTATTCTCTCGACGGATGCGACGACGTGGAGAATTACGCCAACGTGAAACTCACCATAGTGAGGCCGGCGTTCAGAGGGCTGGGACTTCAGAGGCTTCTGATAGACAAACTCTGCGAACACGCGGCGGCGGAAGGATTTCTGGGTGCGCTTTCCACGGTGTCGCCCAAAAACAACTTCAGCTCGAACAACCTTTCAAAATGCGGCTTCGAAGCAGTGAAAACTCTGGTCAAATACGGAGGGATGTCGAGGATCCTGTTTTATAAAAAACTCAACTGAACGAACGTTGCAAGAGTTTTAGCCGATTATCTTTTAATGCTGACCGATTATTGACAATATGACCTTGACGGGTCATATTTCTTGTTTTCTCTCCATAACTTATAAAAGAACAAACCTTTGGAGGGAATTTATGCAACAGTTCGACTTATACCGCGATATCTCGATGCGCACCGGCGGAGATATTTATATCGGCGTGGTAGGACCCGTGCGTACGGGTAAATCCACATTTATCACAAAATTCATGCAGACGCTTGTTCTGCCGACCATCAAGGACGCGCACCGTAAAAAGCGCGTAACCGACGAGTTGCCGCAGTCTGCGGACGGCAAGACTATCATGACAACTCAGCCTAAATTCGTACCCGACGAAGCTCAGACTGTAGATCTCGGCGACAATCTGCGCGCGAAAGTCAGGCTTATAGATTGCGTAGGCTATCTTGTCGGTAGCGCTGAAGGTCATACCGAGGACGGAAAGCCGAGACTCGTGGATACGCCGTGGAGCGACGAAAAAATGCCGTTCGAAAAGGCGGCGGAGTTCGGCACGCGCAAAGTAATGACGGATCATTCAACGATAGGAATCGTCGTGACCAGCGACGGATCTGTAACAGAGCTTCCCAGAAAGGCATACGAAAGTGCGGAAGAACGCATCGTAAACGAGATGAAAGAGCTGGGCAAGCCGTTTGTGATCGTGCTTAATACGCGTAAGGAAAAAGACTCCGACAGCAAGAAGTTGGCGACTAAACTCACCGAAAAGTACGGCGTGCCCGTAATACTTCAGAATGTTGCGACCATGGAAAAGGAAGAACTTGCAGAGATACTCAAAGCGGTGTTGATGCAGTTCCCCGTAGAAAGCGTTGGGGTAAGTATGCCCAAGTGGTTGCAGGCGCTTCAGAGAGACAACGATATCATATCTGATATTATAGACAAAACAGTGTCTGCATCTGCCGACGTCGGCGTTATGGGCGATTACGGTAAACTTGCCGCAGCTTTCGAAGATGACGAATATATCGAAAAAATAGCGAATATAGACGTTGATTTCGGCAAAGGTAAAATAACACTCGAACTCACGCCCATGCAGGGTCTATTCTACAGCGTACTAAGCAAACAGTGCGATCTTAAGATAGAAAACGACTTTGAGCTGGTTTCATACATAAAATCTCTCGGGTATGCTAAAAAGCAATACGATAAGCTTGCCGACGCGGTAAAGCAAGCCGATGAGTTCGGTTACGGCGTGGTCGTGCCCACAGATGACGATATGAACCTTAATGCGCCTGAGATAGTAAAGCGCGGTGCGAGATACGGCGTCAGGCTCAAAGCCAGCGCGCCTTCTTATCATATAATGAAGGTAGACGTTGAGACAGAAGTAAATCCGATAATGAGCGAAGCGCAGGACGAAAACGTTCTTAAAGAATGGCTCGAAGGCTTCGGAGAGGACGAAAGGGGAGTATGGAAGACGAATATGCTCGGAAAGTCCCTTGACAGTATCGCTAAAGACGGTCTGACTTCTAAGCTTGCCTCAATGCCTGCGGATACGAGGCTTAAGCTCAGAAAGACCGTGAACAGGATAGTAAACGAAGGTAAAGGCGGAGTGTTGTGCATATTGCTTTGACAAAAGAAGAGTACGCCGTCCGCCTGTTGCGGACGGCGAAACGCGTCTTTTTACCCCGATCGGATATGATGTCGCCAAAACGATAATTAATCGGCATTAATACTAATTGATAATAATTATTAATACTAAAATATTACAATATAATCGATAATTCACCAAATGTCGCGCGAATACGTAAAATATAATGTCGCGCGACTTTTGTCGCGCAGAAAAGGACGTGCAATATGTGTTATTCAAACAATAATAACTGCGGTTGCGGTCGGCGTACGGGTTCTTGCTTCTCCTGTTCTGCCTTCCGTAATTCAAGCAATACTTGCAACTCCTGCGACAGCGATCTCTTTTCTGTACCTTATTACGTAAACCCCTGCGGTTGGTACGTGTCTTGCGGTCGAGTCGTAGTGCTTGCGGTAGTCGGCGAAAACGGCGGCTCCTTATACGGTTGCAACTCATGCTGTGGCTGTTGATCGGCGTACGGCATAAAAAAAAGGCGGGGCGATTTCGCCCCGTTGTTTTTTGATGAGTTTCAGCAACTGCAATTCTGATTAGAAAGATTTGCCGCGTTTGTTCCCAGACATTTTGAAAATGCCAGGCAACAGAGAATGAGAGTCATCGGATCGCAGCAGTTTACCGCGGATTGATCGTTATTGCCGCAGCAGAGCAGTAATAAAAGCAACGTATTATTCATTTTCCACCTCTTTTACAAAATTTTTCTTTTAACGACAAAAGCGTTGTTTTTTCCGCTTTTCTATCGATATATAATATGAGCATACGAAAATATTTATGATGATACGGCAGTAAATACAGTTGAGAGGGCGATTGTCTTTGAATTTTATTCATGAATGTCCGTTGCTGAGTTGCCTCGATATATCTGATAAAAGCGCGGATATCGCAACGTTTATTGCCGCAAAGGAGAAAATATGTATTACGACGGTTGTCTTACGATCACGGAACAGCAGGAAAGAAGCATAATGAGAAGTATGCCGCCGAAAGCGGCGACAGAAAATCTCGCAAGATTTTTCGACGTCTTTTCGGATAATACCAGGTTGAGGATATTATCCGCGCTTTCGATGAAAGAGCTGTGCGTCGCGGATCTTTCTTTTATTCTTTCTATGCGCCAGAGTACGGTATCTCATCAGCTGAGACTTCTTAAAGACGCAAAGATAGTAGATTGCCGCAGGGCAGGAAAACTCATACTATATGCGGTCGTCAATCCTTTCGTCAACGACGTTCTTCTTACGGGCGCGAAACAGTTTACGCAATGCGCGGGCTGAAAGCCGTTGCACTGTCAGTTGCAAATATGAATCGGTAATTATAAGATTTCATTGACAAAATCTTTTAAGTATTTCAGCGATTTATATAGAACATCAGCTTGGCGCGAAAGATAGATAGAAATAAGCTTTGAAAAAAAGCGAAAGGTGCAGTTTAAAGGCTCTCGCTTTCGCAAGAGCCCTGCGCAGGTATTTTTCATACCTCAGTCAATACAAGTTTTATACGGCTTTATCTGTCAACAGAATATAGCATGCCGAATTTAAGACGAAGTTTTATACTGACTTTTGCCGTGCGGGCGCAAATAATGCGCATTATGTTTTGTAACGAAAAATTGATAGAGTTATCTTTGTCGCTTTAAAAACAGCGATAAAAATTCATAATCATCATGACGTTTACGCCGCTTTGCGAGGACGGGTACAATTCGCTTTATATTATTTTTTTAGTGTGATATAATTACGGGTATGAAGCAGTTGGAGCAAAAACTCAAAGACCTTCCTCACAAGAGCGGCGTTTATATCATGCATAACGAAGCCGGGCAGATACTTTATATCGGCAAGGCGCGCGACCTCTATAAGCGCGTCCATCAGTATTTCGGAAATAAGGCGAACCGCACTTTAAAGGTCATCAAGCTTGTAGAAAAGATTTACGATCTCGATTATATCATCACGGCGAACGAGGTCGAAGCTTTAGTGCTTGAAAACAACCTGATAAAAAAGCATAAACCGCCGTACAACATACTTTTAAAAGACGATAAAAGTTATCCTTTCATAAAAATCGACGTTAAAAAGCCGTTTCCGCGCGTAGAGGTAGTCAGAAAACTCAAAAACGACGGCGCGAAATATTTCGGACCTTACATGCAGGGAATAAGCACTCAGGAAATCCTGGGGCTTATCAACAGCGCGTTCTGCGTGCGTACCTGCAAGATGGATCTCACCAAAGTTCCTCAGAATCACAGACCTTGTCTCAATTACCATATCAAACGTTGCTACGCGCCCTGCGCGGGGCTGATATCGCGCGAAGAGTACGACGCGGTGATAAAAGAGATAATATCCTTCTTACAGGGAAACGATAAGAAGATCGCTCAGATTCTGACCGAAAAGATGAAAGATGCGTCGGACAGGGAAGAATACGAACTCGCGCTGACCTATAAACAGAAATTGCAGGTGCTGGATAAACTCGTAAGGCGGCAGGTAGGAGCGCTTCCAAAAGACTTCGATATGGACGTTTTCGCCGTTGCTGCTAACGGACTCAATACGGTGGCGGCTGTGATATTCGTGCGAGGAGGAAAGATAGTCGGCGGCGACAAACACGTCGTGGAGGGCGTCTCTCTCGACGAAGGCAGCGCGCTTTCCAATTTCATTCTGCGATACTACGATATGACGGGGTATATTGCGGGAGAGGTCGTCACTTCCACGCCTATAGACGACGCGGAAGTACTGCAGGAATACCTTTCTGAAAAAGCGGGGAAAAAGATAAACGTTCTCTGTCCTCATCAGGGGGTAAGAAGGCAGCTTGCCGATATGGCGGCAGGCAACGCGCAGGATTACCTCGAAAAATCCGTTTCCGTGCGTGAAAGAAAAGAGAATATGACTATGGGCGGAGTGTTGCAGCTGGCAGAATACCTTCGTTTGCCCAAACTGCCCGTAAGGATGGAATGTTACGACATTTCGCACATAAGCGGCACTAATAAGGTCGCTTCCATGGTCGTGTTCGTAAACGGAGAACCCGAAAAGTCGCATTACCGCAAGTTCAAGATCGAAACCGTAGAGGGCAACGACGACTTCGCATGCTTGCAGGAAACGTTGACGAGAAGGCTGAAAGACATTACAGAAAGATCGGAGGACGTAAGTTTTTCTTCTCGACCAGACTTAATAATCATAGACGGCGGCAAAGGGCAGCTGAGCAGCGTTATGGAAGTCGTCGCGGGTTGCGACACAGAGGGTATAAGTTTCATAAGCCTTGCAAAACGCGAAGAAGAAGTGTTTTTGCCGGGGCAGAGCATGCCCGTCATCCTTCCGAGAGACAGTTACGCGCTTAAACTTTTGCAGAGGATAAGGGACGAGGCGCACCGTTTCGCGATAACGTTCCACAGAAGCTTAAGAAAGACTTCGCAGACGAGAAGCGCGCTTTTATCTGTAGAAGGCGTAGGAAAGACCCGCGTTAAGCTGCTTTTCGACGCTTTCAAAACGCTGGACAACATTAAAAAAGCGAGCATAGAGGAACTTACCGCGATCAAGGGCATAGACAGGCGTACGGCGCAGAGCGTCTACGACGCGTTTCATAAGGACGAAGAGTAGACGGCGGAACGCTTCGCTTTCGGTAAGCGCTGCGTTATTTGTTTGACAAAACCCGCGCGCGGTTATATGATTAATATGTACGGGCGATTTACGCCTCAGAGAGAGAATATGAAATACAAGGCAATTTTCAGCGATTTTGACGGTACGCTTTATTCTGACAAATACGAAGTGTCGCAAAAGAATATAGACGCTATACGCGACTTCGAGGCGAGGGGAGGCAAATTCTTCGTTGCCACGGGTCGTCTTTTTCAGGCGATTTATCCGCACGTTTCCGCGCTGGGGCTTAAAGGCGAGGTCATCGTTTACCAGGGCGGCGGTATTTTCGATATCGAAAGCAAAAAAGTATTATGGCAGCAGACGATAGAAAACTCTGTCGCAGTCGACTGTCTCAGAAAGCTTGAAAGCGAAGGAAAGACGGTCGATATGGTTTATATCGACGACAAATGTTACGGGACGGAGCCTCATCCCGCGATCGGTCTGTTCTGCAAAATATGCAAGATAGAATGTATTTTCGTCGGCGAAAAGCTGTCCGATTACGTCGAAAGGACGGGAGCTGCTCCCAACAAGCTGCTTGCCATGGTAGAACCCGCGGACGCGTTGCCCCTCGCTGAAAAATATGCCGAAGATTACAAAGGCAAGCTGTCGCTCATGCGTTCTCAGCCTTTTATGGTAGAGTTCACCGCGTACGGGCTCAGTAAGGGCGCGGCTGTCGAAAAGGTCTGCAAAATGCACGGACTCAAAAGAGAGGAGATAATCTGCGTCGGCGACGCAGACAACGACATTCCTATGATAAGATACGCGGGACTGGGTGTTGCGGTCATGAACGCGATGGAGACGACGAAGGCAGCCGCCGACGTTATCGGCGTAAGCAACAACCACGACGCGATAGCGTGGATAGTCGAAAATTACTGCGGAGATTGATATGGAAGAACAGAGCAACGTTTTTGACAGCGAATATTCTGTCGGCGAAAGCGTAAAGATAAAGAATTTTTGCCAGGATTGCAATCTCGAACTCTTGCAGGGCAACGAAACGGATTATATCACATTCCGTTCCGCGCTTCTCAACCGTCCGGGGCTGATCCTTTCAGGATTTGACGACTATTTCGGCGACGGCAGAGTCCAGATGATTGGAAACGCCGAATATTATTATATCAAATCGCTGCCCGACGACAAAAAAGAGCAGGCGATAGAGATGCTTTTTTCAAAGAGAGTTCCTTGCGTAATCTACACCCGCTCGATAAATCCCAGCTCTCTGGCTCTCGAAGTCGCGTCGCGTTACAATACCCCCGTATTCCTTTCTCATAAGACGACTACGGCGCTGAATACAGATATCGCGGCTTATCTTGAAAAACTGCTCGCGCCGATGAAGAGCGTGCACGCGACTTTTCTTGAAATAAGCGGTATCGGCGTGTTGCTCACGGGTAAGAGCGGACTGGGTAAAAGCGAAACGGCGCTCGAACTAATACACCGCGGACACAGGCTGGTCGGTGACGACGCTGTGATAGTAAAGAGGATAGGCGATCAGCTTATCGGTACGGCTCCCGAAAGGATAAAATTCTTTATGGAAGTGCGCGGTATCGGCATTATCGACGTAAGAAGCCTTTACGGCGTTTCTTCCGTCCTTCCCGATAAGAGCATAGATATGGTGATAGAGCTCAGGCAGTGGAACGGCGACGCCGATTTCGACAGACTGTGCAACGAAGAAAAATACGAAGAAATTCTTGGGATAAGCGTGCCGAAACTCACTTTGCCCGTAATGCCGGGCAGGAACCTCGCGGTCGTCGTAGAGGTCGCCGCACGCAACTACCGCATGAAAAAGATGGGCTACGACGCCGTTGCCGATCTTTTGAAAAACCAGAAAAAGAAGGGCGAATAATGACTGACTACGAAAAGATGAAACTCGCCGAAAAATACGACGAAGACTGCGATTGCATAGAAGAAGAGGAAGACCTCGAAAGAGCAGAAAATTTCGAAAGCGACGCTGAGGCGTTCAAACGCAGATATAAAGAATTTTATACCGATATAAAACTTTCTCACAAGGAGGACTGGTGATATGTTGATGAATACGTTCTGGCAGGTTTTCTGCCTTGTCGTCGGTCTCGGCGCGGCGGTCGTCAGTCCTTTCGTCGTGATGAAGACTTTCGGCAAATCGAGAGAACGCGCAGAAAAATTCATGTACCGTCTGATGGTATTCGTACTGGTCTATAAGATACTGCATTTTACGCTTATGCCGACGATCTTCCGTCAGAATGCGGTCAAACTCATACCCGTAGAGATAAGCTCTGTAAGCTATTTCCTTATGCCTATAGCTTATCTTTCAGGCTCGAAGATATTAAAAGAAACGGGCAGGTTCGTAGGATTTTTCGCGGGACTCGTACAGCTTCTCGCTATGAGCATATCGCCTGCGTCCTTCGTCAACAGCGATATGACCAACTTTACTTTCATTGAAAGCATCGTGATGCATTACAGCTTGTACCTGGGCGGTCTCATCTGGAACTTTACGATAGAACCTCTCAGATATAAGGATCTGTGGAAAGCTCTGACGGGATTTCTCGTCATCCTTTTGTGGGGCACGCTGGCGGCGTTCACGTGGAGATACGATCACGTAAACAACAAGCCCGAAAACATTATGTTCATACAGGAATGCGTGCTTCCGGATTTTCTGCTGATACCGGGATTTGACAAAAATCACCTGTTTATCATAGAGTATCTCGCGGTGTTCTTTGTCTATATAGCGATCCTGTATAAACTTTCAAGGCTCGCGTTCAAAAGAAGAAATCCCGAACCGCGTTCTCCTTGGGGCGGAGGCTCGTACAAGAGATATCTTAAAGAAAAAAACAGTCTTCCTCTGAATTTCTGCGGAAGCAAAGAACGCGCTGATTATTATCTGCCGATAATCGCCGTCAGAGACGACGGCAAAGTAGCGGAGGGAGCGACTGCGGGAAGGGAAGGAATTTCTGAAAGCGCTCAGAATAATCCGTATTGACAACGCTATCCTGCAATAGTATAATATAGAAAAACGCGGAGGAATAAAATATGGCGGACAGAGAAAAGAAAACCGACGTAAAGGCGGTGCTGAGAAATATAGGGCTTGCGGTCGGAGTAATAGGACTTATCCTGATAATTGTCGGGGTCGTCATGCTTGTGACCGTCAGCGGAGCGGACGAGAAAGTCAAGTACGGTCTGACGTTCGGCGGTATCGCTCTTTCAGTTGTCGGAACAGTACTCATCTTTATCGGCAACAGAAAGGATAAAGCAGAAAGAGCGCCTGAACCCGTAGCTTGCAAATACTGCGGAGAGCTTAATCCTTTCGGCAGTAAATACTGCCGCAAGTGCGGTAAGCCTATGGTAAAAAGATGCGTGAACTGCGGCGCGGAACTGGATATGGACGCTCAGTTCTGCAACGTATGCGGCGTAAGGGTCAGAAACGACTGAAATCAATTTGAATAATCATTTAAAAAGCCTGCGTAAAAGCGGGCTTTTAGTTTTGTTTTGTCATAAAAGACGGTTGCATTATAATAAATCGCTGAAATTAAATTGAATTTATATGAGTAATCATCACGGGTAAGAAAAAACGCGCCTTAAAGCACGTTTATTCCACCAGATTGTCGTGTATCAGTTCGTATATGCTGAGAGCTTTGTCCGACCAATGCTTGAATATCCATTTTGCTGTATTCCTGTTCTGCACGTTCAGCTTGAGTTCGAGAAGAGGAACGGTCACGCTCTCGATTTTAAGAACTACCGTATACGTACCGTCGGAGTTTTTGAAATAGTCTGAAGAGTAGTCCTGCTTTCTTCTGTAGATCAGCCTGTTTTTCTTGACGTGCTCAGTGATAGAGTCGCGCATCGAAGAGGGGATCTCAGTATAAAAATGTTGCAGACATTCTCTTCCGTCGCTCGTTATAGAATAGTGAGCAATTGAGCCGCGCGGCGATACGTTGGTAAGAAAATCGCTGGAAGCCAGCTCTGAAAAACTTTCTTTCGCGTCGATATACGTCAGCCACTCGTTGGAGACTGCCATCTCGATTATTATATCTTCTTTCATCGCGACTTCCATCTTGTCGAAGATGAAGAGAAGGATCACTTTGTTCAGACCTTTTGCGTCGAGCATGATATCAGACGTATATGAACGGGGTGAGTTGATCGATCAGATCGTCGCAGTCAGAACTGTAAATTTCAAGAACTACGGGTTTGTTGAGGTCGAGAGAAAATAAGCCGAGAATGGACTTCGCGTCCACAACGTAACGACCGCTTCTTACGTCCGCGTCGTAGTCGTAAGCAGAAATGATGTTTACGAATTTTTTGACGCTTTCAGTCGTGTTGAGAAGCAAACTAACAGATTTCATAATGTGCACTCCGTGACAAAAATTTGTTCTTTCATATTATAAGTTAACCAGTGTTTTTTTGCAATGATTTAATTAAGTTTATCTAAATTTTACATTACAAAGTCCGCATTTTGACGCGCGACGAGAGTAGTAAACGGTTATTACTTGATTTATGGAGTTTATCGGGGTATAATAAATTAAGACAATGATCCCCGTTTTGTGCGGGAAGGAGTTTTTATGGCAAACGATGGCGTCAAACAGGCTTATACAGGGCTTGTAGCGAGGTGCAACGATCTTTCTAAAGGGAAATTCATTATGGCAGGTAACGCGATAAAAGGAATATTGCGTTATCTCGCGTCAAATCCGTCTCTTATGGGCTACGTCGCGAAATGCAATACGGGCGTAGATTATAAACAGGAGTTCCAGGCGGCGATCGTCGGTAATTCTTTTAAGCTTCCTCCGTCTTCGAAAGGAGTCGTCGCGCTTGTTACGGGTCTGTTGTACGAGTTTGACAGGGGTACCCAGAATCTGCATAAATTTTTAAAGACCTTTTTCAGATCCGACGATATAGATCAGTCTTTCAGAATGTTCTGCAACAGCGTGATAACTGCATACGTTCTCGCTTTTAAAAACGTTCTCGACGATCAGGACGAAGAAAAATCGCCGCGCTTCGGAGAAGGCGATTTCGTCGTTCAGGATATCGTAAAGGAAAACGTCGTGCCTTACATAACTTCGCTTACTGAACTTGTAGCGTCCGACGAAAGATTGTCCGACGAGACCAGAGACGATTACATAACCATGTTGGAAGGGCTGTATTACGCTTTTGAGATAGGCAGTGCGAAAATGGTCAAGGTCGTATGGCTGGGGCTCCGTTCCGTTATGGAAGGGTATCGCAACGCTTATTCTTACCTCGACGGAATGCAGGCGCTTATGCAAACATACGCTTTGATTTAGCTGCCGCAGAAAACGACGCTCACGTAATGTGAACGGCTTATTTACAAAAATACGTCGTCAGATCCCCGCGATAATACCGCAAGAGTATTACCACGGGGATTTTCCTTGTCTTTTTGCAAAACGCTCGCTCATATTCTCGTTCGCGCCGATTTTCCACGGCAGGAAAGTATTCAAGGGTATATCTTGTCTGATACAATTTTTCAGCTCAAAATCGCATGCGCTGACTATTCTCGCCGCCGTCTGTGGCAGTAGTATTTGTGAATAGATGGAGATTTCCTTGTCTTTTTGCAAAACGCTCGCTCACATTCTCGTTCGCGCCGATTTTCTACGGCAGGAAAGTATTCGGGGGTATATCTTGTCTGATACAATTTT
>DVNX01000099.1 GCA_018714045.1 Candidatus Ornithoclostridium faecavium | reverse complement strand
AACCCGCGACAGCCGATCAATGCTACCGCCACGCGGGCGACAGCCGACTAATGCCCCCGTCACACGGGGACAAGGCATTTAACACAGTAGCTACGTAAATTTGCCGCTTTAAACCTTGTTCGTATTATTCTCCGCAAACTGTTTTAAGAGATCATCGCCTATCACGGAAACCGTTGCCATACTCTTATATTTTGCCTGTACGGGAGGACAATGTCAGCCGCGTACGACCGCGCCGTCCAGACTCTCCCTTAAAAACTCAGCGTCGGCGGCAGAAGTAGAAAAGGTGAATCTCTCTTCTCCGTTCAGCTCGAATATCTCCGCGAAAACGTAACCGTTGCGTTTCGGCGAAGTCTTTATCTTTACCGTAGCGTATCCTTCCCCGAAAGGGAAATCGAGATACGCGCCGCGTTTTTCAAGACAATATTTTATAATTTCTTCCCCGTTCACTATTCATCGGCTCCTTCAAACAATTTGGTCGTTATTCATATTGAATTTTACTATACATACGCGCGCGTAGACAACAGCGTTTTTGCTTTACACGGAAAATTTTAATGATATTTAAAAAATTTTTTAAAAAATATTGGCAAAAATCCTTTATGCTTTGTTTTATAAGCGAAGAAACCTTTAAGGAGGATACGATAATGAAAAAGAAGAATATCGTAATTGCAGTAATTCTGGCGCTTATGCTCGCGCTCGGCACCGTACTGACCGCCTGCATACTCGACAATCAACCTTCAGGCGGTACCAACGGCGGCACGCTGGGAAATTATACTACAAACTCTGAACTCGTTGCGATGAGCGCGACCTCTTCAGCACTCATTCTCGACGAAATGCAGCAGAACACCGCCCTCGCTAAAGCGCTGAATACGAGAGGCGACAACTCCCTCGAAGGCGTCGAACTTACAGAAGAAGAGATCGAAGAAGTCAAAGCGCAGCTTGCCGTCCTTGAAAACTATATGGGCGAAAACGCTATAAAGGTCGAACAGAGCGCACCCGCTGAAGATGACGAATATTACGGCGTATACGAAGTGAAAATGGTAGTCTCCACCAAGAATCTCGAAGGCGAAACTCAGTCCTATACAATGTATTTCAATCAGACAGAAACTAAAAACGAAGACAAAGTCGATAAGGACGATCATTTCGATGAAGACAGGTGGGAATACGAATCTGAACAGGAATTCGCGCTCGAAGGCATCGTGATATCGGGCGAGAACGTCTATACCATGACAGGCAGGAAAGAAGTCGAGACCGAAACCGAAGGCTTCAAGACAGAAACCGAAACCTCTTACAAAATGACCGTAAGCGGCGATAACGGAGAATATATCGTATTCGAGCAGTCCTACGAAGAAGAGGACGGCGAGAGCGAACAGCAGTACGAATACAAGATCTATAACAACCGCGAACTCGTAAAGCGTTTCGAACTGGAATTCGAGACCGAAAACAATTCTCAGGAAATCGAAATGAAGAGCTATGAAAACGGTCAGGTCTTCCAGTGCAAGTATGAAAAGAAGACAAGAAACGGTAAGGACTATATCGAAGCCGAGGTGATGAAAGACGGCAGAATGATAGAAGTATTCATCACCGTCGAAGGTTCCGGCACCGAAGAAGATCCTTACAGACATGTATACACCTACGGCGAATACGAAGATATCGACGACTAAACTCTCCCTTTAAATTTACGGGCGCCTCCGCTGAGCGGGACGCCCGTTATTTATTGTCCGAACATACGGAAAAATATTTTATCCCGACATTTTTGAGCGCGGCAAATCACCGTATGAATGATAAAAGACCTGCTTGTCTTATATTTTTCCGTGCCTTAAAACTTAAAGTCGGCAAATATCGCGTAATGATCACTGACGTTTTCAAACGCCTGCCCGTCAACGATAAAGAATTTGTCCGCAGTCGCGTCTCCCTTAAGGAAGATATGATCCTATGACGTAGGGCTGTATCTCATCCAGCATCATCAAGAGCATTTTCGCGCGCGGAGGAACGGGAGAACCTCCCCAGCTTTTCATATGCGCCAATATATTGTAGGACATTACTCTGACGTCCGCATCCTTGCTTAAGGTAAAATCGAAGCAAGACAGCGCGTCCTCGAACCCTTGAGCGAAGCCTATACCCGAAAGATCTTTATTAACGCACGCTACCAACGCTGTGAGTGCAAAGACAGCAATAATCGCAACTATAATAATGACTGCCGACTTTTTCAAAATTCCCTCCCTGCGCCGTACTGTCCGCGATGATTTTCTGAAGATCAACGGACTTAAGGCGATATTGAGAACAACCCCTGCAAAGCGGTTTTCATTTACCATTATAACAAAAAAGCGGGCGTATTGCCCGCTTTTTGCGATCCGTTTTTATTTCTGTCTTTTTCAGAACTTTATATCGTTTGTGTTTTCACCGTCTGAGCCGTCTTTTTTATCGCTTTCTTCGGACTTTTCCTCAGCGACGGTTTCGTCGGGATTTACGTCGCCTTCGAAACCTTCGGTTTCTTCGATCTGCTTAGATATCTCGCTTATACCTACCGCTTCCGCTTCGACCTGTTCGTTACCCTGCTTCAGACCCAGCTCTTTGAGCTTTTCAATTATCTCGAGATGCTCTTTCTTACCCAGTTTGTAGAACAGCATCGTGATTAACATCAAAGCCGCGGATACCGCTGAAACTATGAACGCTATATTGAAATATTTGAGCGCGCTGTCGACCGCATTCGTATCGGGAGCCCAGAACACGTCCTGCGGGATATCCTCAGGTCTTACGAGGTCGGACGACTGATAGCCGATCGCCTGCTTGACGTATGCCATAGCGAGGATACCAAGATTGGTGAACACCAGAACGAGAGCATACAGGAAGGTCTGGATGAAGCCTTCGAGTCTCTTGCCCGTTTTGAGCTGCTGATAGTCTGAAAGCTGAGCCATCATGAGCGGCTGCAACGAAGCTATCGCGTTGAACAGCGAGATAAATCTGAGCGCGGTTATTATTACGATACTCCAACCTCCCTGCGGGATATTTTCAATGCCTATGCAACCGAGAACGAGGTAACCTATCGTATTGCAAGCCATCCAGAACATCATTATCGTGCGGCTGTTGAACTTTCTTGTCAGGAACGGCAACAAGATCATATTGGGAGTGACCGCGAAACCGGTAATAAGAGTCAGCGAACCGAAAATCGCGAGACCGTTTGCGACGTCTATCTCTCCTCCCGCCGTGACCGCGTATCTGAGTCTGCCGATATATTCAGCGTCTATCTCGACGACTGTACGGCAGCAACCGAATATCAGCGCAAGCGTAAGGATCATAAGAGGCTTGTTCTTCGTAACGAGTTTCAGACCTTCGATAAGACCGACTTTTTCCTTGTTTTCGTTGGTAACGATAAGTCTTTCTTTAACGAGGAACAGGCACAGAACGAGCACGAGACCTACCGCCGCGTATATAAAGCCGAGATATCTGTAAGCCATATACTCGATACCTTGCTTTGTAAAGTACGATTTGATAAGGTTGCCCAGAACGTTCATGACAGTCGGGGAAAAGCCGATAACGAGACCTATCGGAGCCCAGATATCCGTTCTTTCCTGCTGGTTGGGAGTGATAACGCCCGGCAGCATATAATATGTATTCTGGAAAAGGTTCCAGAGAATAAGCGTGGGGATACAGGTGCAGTACGCATAGATTATACGACTGTTGACGTCTGTAAACTGCGGTTGCCAGGTCGCGAGGATAGCGAACACGGCAAGAATCGGGGCAAGCAACAGAATGAAAGGCTTATATCTGCCGAACTTGGTATTGGTATTTTGCAACAATTTGCTGAAAAACGGCTGTATGATAAGTCCGAGAATACTCGCTATAAGACATATCCATGCGCCGTGAATAACGTCGAACTTGTAAATGGTAGGTATCTGCGTAGCCGTGATAAGTCCTGAAACTACCGTAACGATCGTACTCATACCGAACGCGCTGCCGCCGAAGCATACTATTTCTTTAAGATTCAGATATCTTCCTTTTGGAGGAGTTTTCCAGAATACTTTAAGTCTTGTCCACAAATCGACGAAAAATTGTTTTGCGGTCTTTTTGCTACCGTTGTTTACCGGCTGATTTTCGCTCATAATTATCTCCCCGTAATTTTGTTACGAAATCATTATAACAAAATAAAAAAGACCAGTCAATTTTTTTAGTCTTTTTTTAACATTAAACGCTAAATAACCGATTTTTATCAAAACGTCTCGTTTTCCGCAAACGCTTTTGCAAAATATGTGCAAAATTATTGCAAAAAACGGATAAGCCTCGCGATTTTTATCTGAAATTCCGCTTATCTAAGACAAATTTTACCCGCTCGGGATTGCGTCAGCCGCTTTCAAAATGTTAAACTCATAACAGAAACGAAGGACGGTGCTTATGAACGAACTGACCATCGGACAATTTTTATCATCGCTCAGAAAAAGCAAAGGATACACGCAGCAGAACGTCGCGGACGCGCTCAACGTATCAATTAAACGGTAAGCGGATGGGAACGCGACGTGGCAATGCCGGACGCCAACTTTATCCCTCTGCTTGCAGAGCTTTACGGAGTATCGTGCGACGAGATACTGAGAGGAAGAAAGGAAACTCCCGTTCCTTACGGACAGCGATCGGACGCGGTATCGTCCAGACCTTTCGTCTCTGCTTTCAGCGCGCAGAAAATCACAAACGCCATAATATGGACGATCGTCGCCTCTTTGTTCCTTGCGGGAGGACATATCATTACTCTGATACTCGTCGCAGGCTGGAACAGAGACGATTACGGACTTTATTATTGCCTGACTCTGCCCTTTACGGCGATATCCGTCGCAATAACTCTTACCGGTTATTTCTCGACCGATTTTCCTTTAAGACAGAGCGGCAAAGAATTTACCGCGCTCTATCGACACGGGCGCGGCAATTTTTTATGATATTCTATATTGTTTTTCTTATTCAGGCACCTTTGCGATACACCCTCACGTAATCTATGATAAAGTCGTAGTGCTTTGTCTTGTCGTTTTTCATCGGGTCGCCGCACCAGAACGGAGTGCCGTCCGCATTGATTCCCGGTACGGGCGTACCGTCCTCAGCCGTATAGCCCGCGACCTCAACGGTCAGAAGCATATACTCGTTGACCTTCGAAACGCCGAGGGTCTCTCCGTTCACCGTATGCTTAGTGCGCCAGGTCTCTGCGCCGTCGATATAGAACACGTACTCTTCTTCAGTCCAGAGCACGCCGTATGTATGGAATTCGGAATACATATCGGGCACGCGGTACATAGACGATTTTTCGCTCTTTGTCGCAGAGTATCCGTCGCCGTGCAGGACGTGCACGTTAGCTTCCTTGTCTTTCGAAAAGCTTTTCCACGGAGATTCCATCACGTCTATCTCGACGCCGTCCGCGCCCGTTCCCTGAACGTCGTCTGAGCTCATTCCCGTGCCTTCGTCCGGCATCAACCAGAACGCCGACCATATGCCCTCGCACGGAGGAGCGATGCAGCGCGCCTCGAAATAGCCGTAAGTTGCAGAGAAGCCTTCGTAATCCTCGCTTCTCTTTACCGCAGCGGAATCTTCTCTCGTAGCCGTTTCCACCCACGACGTATACCAGCCTTCTCCGAACTGTCCGTCCTTGTAAAGCGTGCGTATAGTCAGGTTGCCGTCAGAAACGAAAAGGGTGTCTTTGCTGTCCTCGTAGTAACCCGCGCGTCTTACGGGAGTAGAATATCCCGTCTTCCACTTTGTGTAATCTATGCTGTCTCCGTCGAAATCGTCTTCGAATACCAGCTCATAGCCGCCCTCTTTCAGAACCTTATCGAGAGTTTTTTCTTTTGGTATTTTCAATGCGCCTGAGCACGAACACAGCGTTGCCGCAAGCAAAACGCATATAAACGCGGCGCATATCACGGTTGCGATCTTCTTTTTCATAAATTTCCCTCCGATATAACGATTATACCATATTGCGGCGCCGAGCGCAAATCGCAGTATGACACGGTTGGTGAGTAAAAGTACACAAACGCAGTCGGATAAAAAACAAACGCGCCCGAAAAGGCGCGCATGCGGTCTGTTGAAAACAACGAAGCGTTTCCCCGTTATTCGGATAAAGCTTCTTTTACGGGCGTTTCTTCGGCTCCCTCTCCTTCGGTGCCGTCTCTCTGCCATTTGCCGCGCGCTATACCAGACCGAATACCGTTTTGATGAAAGTGTTGCACCTGAGGATAAGATACACTGCCCACGGCAGAAAATGCAGAACAAAACCGGCTATCGCGCCAAGCAAGAACCCCTTCAATAAAAATCTGTCCTTGAATTTTATGGCGAATTCATTATAACAATGCGCCCGCTTTTAAGCAAGCATAATAACAAAGCTCTCGTTTTTAAACTGAGCGCTTACGAAAAACTTACGTTATCCGTACAAAAGCACGATAGCGCCGACGCTGAAAACCGTTTAAAATTTATTAACGTAAAACGAAAGAAAGGTGTAATATGAAATACGTAAAAGGCAAAGAGAAATTTTCATACGGCTTCGCTGCCGTCGGCAGCTTCATGATCGCCAACGTGATAGCGAGTTATCTGTCCTATTTCCTTACCGACATATTGCTGGTCTCTACCGCGTTCGTATCCGTTCTGATGACGACGGCAAGGATATGGGATATGCTGAACGACCCTCTGATGGGAGTTCTTATCGACAGGACAAAGAGCAAAACAGGCAAAATGAGACCGTACATAAAGGTAGGAGCATTTTTGATTTTCTTCGTATCCGTGTTTATGTTCCTGCCTTTATCCGGTTTAAATCCCGTTTTGAAGATGATTTTTGCAACCGTGATGTACCTCGCGTTCGATACGGCATATACCGTCGTCGACGTTCCCTTTATGGGACTTATGAGCGTAGCTACTCCCAACGATAAAGAGAGATCTTCTCTTCTTACGTTTTACGTTACTTTAGGTTCTTTCGGAACGGTCGCGACAATTCTCCTGCTTCCCGTTTTCCAATCTTTTCTCCCCGAAAAATGGGTGTATTTCGCGCTTGCCGCGACAGTCGGAGTTTTCGCCTTCGTCGGATATTTCATGCTGTACAGAAATTCGAAAGAAAGGTTTTCCTCTCCTACCGAAAAGATATCTGTCAAAGATATGTTCAAAACCGCGGCGCACAATAAGCCGATGGTTCTTACTCTCCTCACCTCTATGCTGGCTTCTCCGCGTTACCTCCTCATGCTGTCCGCGGCTTATATCTCTACCTACGTGATAAAGATACCGGGGCTGAGCTCAGGTACGGTTCTCGTGCTTCTCTATCTCGTCGTAGGCGCGGGAATGTTCGCGGGAATACTTCTTACCCCTGTGGTTTACAAACGCATAGGATTCAGGAATACGACTCTCCTGTTCGGCGCGATCGGCGGCGTATGCCTTACTGCGGCGTTTTTCATCGGGCGTATAAACTACTACGCGGCGCTTCCCTTCATGACGCTGGGCGGTCTGGGACTGGGAGCGTACAACACTCTCCCCTATCCGATGGTCGGAGACAGCCTGAACTATCTGGAATGGAAAACGGGCAAGCGCATGGAAGGCGTCTGTTTCAGCTGGAATTCCTTCGTAACTAAATTCAACAACGCCGCGGGAGCGATATTGCTTTCTCTCGGACTTGTCGTTTTCAAATTCGTGCAACCGGTAGTTCCTGGTCAGCCTCTCGAACAATCAGAGTTCACGATCACGGGACTTTACGCCCTCGTAACGATAATTCCCGCAATTTCTTTCTTCATATCTCTTGTCCCCGCCGCGTTTAACGGTTATACTGGAAAGAGAAGAGAATTTATCTTAAACGAGCTTTCTTTAAGAAAAGCCGGAAAAACAAGCGCTGCCTCCGCAATATATGCGACAGACGGCGACAAGGCTTTCAAAGAAATCTCTGACAGTTACGCGGTCGCGGAAACCTGCGCGGGCGCGGACGAAAAGGCAAACTCTGCCGCTTTAAGTGAGGTGACGAGATGAAAATACGTTGCGACTACAAAACCCTTACGATGATAAAATCCCCCGTCGTCGGAGTGCTGTCAGACAGTCAGCTCTCCCCTTTTTCGTGGAAAAACAACCGCACTTTCGAACGCAATCTTATAAGATCTCTTCAGACGCTGAAAAACTACGGCTGCAATATGGTGATATTTGCGGGAGACATATGCAATATCGCCAACTTTTACGCTTATTACAGATTTAAAAACGCGCTTAAACTGGTTTTCGGCACAAAGCCTCCGCTCCTTCAGATCATTATGGGAAATCACGATTATTTCCCCGCTTTCACTTCGAGATGGAAAAAGCGTTTTATGTTCGAATCCTACCTGGGGACGAAACCTTATTCTCATTACGTAGTCAACGGGTACCATTTCATCGGCGTGTCTCCCGACTGCCGCAAACAGAAAAACGGTTACTCCGAAGTGCTGGAATGGCTGGATAACGAACTTCAGGAAGCCGTTGCGGATTCAGGCAAAAAACCCGTGTTCGTCACCACTCACAACAACGCGGAAAATACCGTCTACGGATCTCACGTTTACGGCGATACCCAGCTGTACTCAGTGCTTTCAAAATACGAAAACGTAGTCAATTTCGGCGGACACACCCATTTCCCGATGCTGGACGAACGCTCTATCCACCAGCGCGACTACACCTCTTTAAACACTCAGTCCACCTCTTACGTCGAACTCGAAAAGGGCAAGGTCAACGGTCCCGTGCCGCCCAATCCGCATATCTCCCCTATGTGTTACGTGCTCAGATTCGGCGACGACAAAATAGATATCATGCGCGTGAACGCGGGTACGGGCGCAGAGGAAAAAGTCAACATGCGCTGGTCTCTGCCGACCACGCTCACTAAGGACGCTTTCGTTTATACCGACGACCGTTTCGATGTCTCCGACGCTAAAGAAGAGGACTACCCCGTAATGCCGGCGATATACGGCAGAAGCGAAAAGATAGGCATGCGCGCATACCTCGTATTCGAAAAAGGCGAGGACAAGGACTTCGTTCACAACTACCGCGTTGAATTCAGCGACGGCAAGGTGCAGTATTATTTCAGCGACTTTTACAAGGGTCTCGACAACCCAAACAAAGAGGTCGTCCTGCCGATATACGAAAAAGCCGCGGGCGTTTACGACGTGGAGATACGCGCCGTAAACTCAAAAGGCCTCGAGAGCAAGACGGCGACCAGGATATGCGACGTGCGCGTGCCGAGTTACCGCAGGTACCCCCTGGTATTCGCACCGGACGCAAAATACTTTTAATAAAAAAGACAGATGAAAAAAACGTTGTTGAGCGGGCTGAACGCCTTTATATTCGATCTGGACGGAACGCTTATAGATTCCATGCCCGTATGGGATAAGGTCTACGCCGCGCCTTTTATAAAATACGATATAGATATGCCGCGCGACTACATCCTCACGGTCAATCACATGGGACTGGACGAGTGCGTGCGTTATACGCTATCCAACACTCCTCTCCCGTGCGGAGCCGACGAGCTCAAAGGCATCTGGGCAGCCGCTTCTTTCGACGAATACGCCTTAAACATTCCGCTTAAAGAGGGCGCAGAAGAACTGCTTACCTCTCTTAAAGAAAGAGGAATAAAGATAGCTCTGGCGACTGCCTCCCCGTACGAACTTTTCGTGCCCTGTCTCAAAAGACTCAACGTATACTCTCTGTTCGACCTTTTTGTGTCTACCGACGACGTCTCTCACGGAAAAGACGATCCCGAAATATATCTGGAAGCCGCAAAAAAGCTGGGCTTTCCTCCCGAAAACTGCGCTGTCGCAGAGGACAGCCATATCGGAATAGTCAGCGCGAAAACCGCGGGATTTTTTACGATAGGTGTTTTCGACAGCGCGTCCGAAAAATACGCGGGGTTCGTAAAGGAAAACTCAGACCTTTTCGTACAGTCTTTGAAAGAAGTTACCGCGCTTTTATAAAATACCATCTTAAAAATACTCTCGTATACCGTTCCGCGTATCATGAGAAAACTTAACGCGACGACGTTAAATCGTATTACTACGACGACCCCGCCCTTTTACCGTAAAAGGCGGGCTTTTTTTATATCTTTCTTGCGATATTCCACGTAATTCGCGACATATTTACCGTATCCGCTGTTGAAAAAAGTGTCGCTATATTGTAGACTTGAATTGTAAAAGGAGGCGTTTTTATGGAAAAACAGACGATAGGACAATTCCTATCCGCACTCAGAAGAAGCAACGGTTACACCCAGCAGGACGTAGCCGAAAAACTGGGCGTATCCAACAAGACGGTAAGCTGTTGGGAACGCGACTCTTACTCTCCCGACATCGCGACAATACCCGCCCTGGCAGAACTCTACGGCGTGACCTGCGACGAGATATTAAGAGCTAAGCGCGCACCTGCAACCGACGCGGCTGAAGGATATGAAGACGAAAAAGCGAGATCATACGCTTTCAAAGCTGAAAAAGAAGCTTCTGCGATATTCGAAAACAGGCTCGCGCGATATGATAACACGCACAAAACGGCGATAGCGTGCATTATTTTCGCGGCAGTCGCCGCCGTGATACTCGCCATAGTCGTAGAGCAAGCCACTCAGGTCAGATTGTGGGCGTTTGCCGTCGCAGCTCCGTTGCTTTGCGTCTGTATTTTCTTGTTGCTTATAATAAATTACAGACTCAACTTCGCGGTATCTGACGACGAGCGCGCTTTCGAAACAAGAAAACGCATGTACAGACGCAAGAATACAGCGCTCAACTTCCTGACGATAACGCTGTGTTCATTCCTTCCCTGCGCGATGTACCTTGTA
>DVNX01000011.1 GCA_018714045.1 Candidatus Ornithoclostridium faecavium | reverse complement strand
AGCCAGGATCAAACTCTCAAGTTCAATCTCTAACTCTTTAAACTCGTTGACTTTGCTTGTGTTTAATTGTACACTCGCTAATTTTTTAAGTTCAAAGCAGTTGTTTTCGCTTTTAGCTTAACTTCTACTTCTCACCTTTCTGTTCAGTTTTTAATGTCCGTTTTGTCGCTATCTCTCTGAGACAGCTTCCACATAATATCACAACGATTTTTTTATGTCAAACATTTTTTCGGGGTTTTTCAGAAATTTTTTAAATTCTTTTTTTGCCCCTGAAATCGTTGCTTCCCTTTTTCGGGTGGACTTATATATTAGCATATATTTCTTAACAATACAAGAGGTTTTTATCACTTTTTTACAAAATTTTTTAATAATTTTATTTTTTCGTCACGCCTATAAATTCCTCTGACGATTTTATCGATATCGCCGCTTTCACAACGTCTTGCTGTTAAGGAAATCTGCATTGAAAACTCTTTTCTTTACACGTCAGCTGATTTTCTTTCTTATAATATTTCCTAAAAATTCAACGTTTAAGTTCCGCCTGTCGCCGACACGAAAAAAGCGCCGCATACCTGCAGCGCTATCTATTATAATATTATTATCAATATATCTTGCGAAAATCAATCCCACCACGACGTATCGAAATACTGCGCTACTCCGATATCGTTGAACTCCGCAAGCGGTATCACCAGTTTTCCCGACGTGTCGATAACGCCGTAAGACGAACCGCTCTTTACCAGCGCGTAACCGCAATAAAAATCGGTGACGTTGTCAAAACGCGTTTCTATCGCTACGTCGCCCTTATCGTTGATAAAGCCCCAGAGATCGTTTTTCTTTACCGCAGCGTATCCTTCGCTGAAATCGCGAACCTTTTCGTAAGAATCGCTCTTCTGATCGCCTTTCGTGTTGATAAAGAATTCCTGAGAACCGCTTCTGACCCTTGCCAAGCCGTCGATAAAGTCGCCAGCGTCCGTGTATAGCGCGTCGATCTTTATCTTTCCGTTGGTACCGATATAACCGTATTTGCCGCCTACGTATACCCACGCGAGCTTGTCGTCGTCACCGAATTGACCGACGGGAAGCCTGTCGCCGAGTTCAGTAGTATAATAGAATTTCTTATCTCCTTTCGCGTTGCCTTTCTTGTCTATCAGATACCAGTAATTTTCTATAATGCCGTCAGATTCTTTGACAATGTTCACGAACGCGACGCCGTATTTGAATTCGAGCGCGTTTTCGTACTGACAGGATATGACCACTTTACCGCTCTTGTTGGCGTATCCCCACTTATAGATCGGCGTACCGGTCGACGTATCGCCTACCTTCTGGTATACGGGCGTGAGATTGCTGTTGAAAATATCCAGAGTCTGTTTTTCGTTGACCGTGATCTTGAACGGAGCGGTAAAAAGAAGCATCAGCAGAATGATAATTATTACGGATATGAACGCGACGATATATCTTTCGGGAAGCTTCTTTTTGAATAT
Source organism: Candidatus Ornithoclostridium faecavium (assembly GCA_018714045.1). Classification (GTDB taxonomy): domain Bacteria; phylum Bacillota; class Clostridia; order Christensenellales; family UBA3700; genus Ornithoclostridium; species Ornithoclostridium faecavium. The sequence goes on along the minus strand of DVNX01000011.1, from coordinate 3,172 downwards.
CTTGAAAATGCCGATATTTATCCATTTCGCGAGCGTGGTGACGAACGCGACTATGTAAGTCCATATCTTCAGGCAGAACATATCGAACTTGTTAAGCTTTTTAGCTTCCGCGTGTTCGCCTATACGGATTATCCCGTCGGAATCCTTCTGTTTTTCTTCTTCGGCCGCGGGAATTTCTTCTTCAGGCGTTTCAGCACGCTCAACGTCGAGTTCTTCCGTAGCCAGACTTTCAGTCTCTTTTTTCTTGTAACTTCTTGCCATATCTTAAAGCCGTCCGCCCTTGCGGATGTCCCCTGTTATTATTTATCGTTACAGTACGCAACTCTACATTATAATATTATAACATAGCGCACGGCGAAAGCAAGTATTTGCGCTATTTTTTATGACGGAACGGAGACGTCCGCATCCGCAATTTCGAGTGCGCCTGTGTAGGATAAAGCATTATAATACAGACTTACCGCCGTTTTGCAGCCTACGTATACGTTGTCGGCGATCTTCCCCGACGCGTACTTATCCTCAGTCGTTCCTTTTACTCTCAGATCTATTTCGACAGCCGTTTCCGCATCCGTAAAATCGTTGTTTACGAGGTATATCTCGCCTTCGGTAGCGCCGACTTTCACGCAAGTCCGATATCCCGAAAACGAACACCCGCGGCAATATACTCTTTCCGCGTCGGTCGGAGCCGAAACGGCTGTTTCAGAGAAAGTTTCCCCTGTCGGATCTATATAAGAAAACGAACATGCGACAGCAGTAAAAGACGTATTTTTTCCGAGCGTTACGCAAGCGTTTTTTTCCGTTGTCGAAGGTGCCGATACCGAGGCGTGGTACAGAAAAAGCTGCGCGTCGTCTTCAAGCGTTATTTCGCCGAAAGCCGCCCCCTCCGCGCAGGTAACGGTCAGCTTTTTGTTTATCCTCACAGACGGATAGTAACCGCCTATAATCAACACGGAGCCGTCATTTTTCGCGTTATCTACCGCAAGTTGCGCCGCGTTTTCGCCCTCGCTTCCGTTTATTATCTGTTCAGCTACAATAAGTTTCATCCGCGATTTGTAAGGGGTCCCTTCCGCTCTCACCGTGACAGTAGTTTCTCCCGCCCCCCGTGCGGTCACCACACCGTCTTTATCCACCGTTGCGATCTCTTCGTCACCGCTTTCCCATACCAGGTCGTATCCTGCCGAAGCCGGGCTCTGTTTTACGTAGTACCTTCTTTTTTCCCCAGTCTGCATATAGTCGAAAGTACAGTTGAGAATAAGGTGCCCGTCAGCCTCCTCTTCCGTTTTCCGGGAAGAGGTGCAACCTGTCGCAAAAAAGAGTACTGCAACCAGCATCGCAACCGCCGCCAACAAGGCAATTTTAACCCTCGGATAACACACAGTTTTCATAACGTTATTATTCCTTAAAAAGTCGTCGTTTTTCGGCTTTATTATATGTAATTTAAGTAAAATTATTTTAATAATGCTTGAAAACGTTTATCCGTGTATGCTATAATTATTCCAAGGCTGATTATGCCAGAGTGAAATAAATTCATTTGGAGGAATTATGAACGAAAAAAAAGTTGTGTTTATTACGGGTTCGTCCGGCTCCATGGGTAGCCAGGTCCTGAAGTACGTAATGGAAACCAAGAAGTTCAAGGGTCTCGTTCTTCTCAGAAGAAAGCCCGCGAACGAAAAGCTCGCAGCTAAGCTGCAAAAAGAATACGGCAGCGACATCGAAGTCGTCTTCGGCGACCTCTCCAACAAAGAGGACTGCGTAAAATGCGTCGCAAAGAGCGATTACATTTTCCACTGCGCGGCGATCATTCCGCCTACTTCCGACCATCATCCCGATCAGGCGAAAAAGGCGAACTTCACCGGTACCTGCAACCTCGTCGACGCGATCGCGGAAAGCCCGCGCGCTAACGAAGTCAAACTCGTACATATCGCAACCGTTGCGGAATACGGCAACCGTGACTGGCAGCATCCCTGGGGCCGCGTAGGCGATCCTCTGCTCCCCAGCGCATTCGACTTCTATGCCATCACCAAGCTGCGCGCAGAAAGATACCTGCTCGAGAAAGGTCTCCCCAACTGGGCGGTTCTCCGTCAGTCCGGCGTCCTGCACGACAATCTATTCAAGAACAATATGAGCGACGGTCTCATGTTCCACACCTGCTGGAACGTTCCCATCGAATGGGCGACCGCGCGTGAAAGCGGTATCCTTATGAGAAACCTCGCAGTAAAAGACAGCGAAGGTACCCTGAAGCCCGGCTTCTGGAATAAGGTATACAATATCGGCGGCGGCGCTTCCTGCCGCGTCACCGGATACAACACGATGGAAGCAGGCTTCGGCATGATGGGCGCTATCCCCGAACAGTTCTTCAAGCCCAACTGGAACGCTACCAGAAACTTCCACTGCTTCTGGTACTACGACTCCGACGTGCTCGATGATTATCTCGACTTCCAGAAGACGGACAGCTGGGACGAGTTCTGGGCAAGAATGGCTAAACAGAACTGGTACTTCAAACTGGGCGTTCTCGCTCCGAAGAGCCTTATAAGCAAGCTGGCTATCCAGAGACTGTTCAAGGACAGCAACGCTCCCATGTTCTGGCTCAACCACGGCCTCGAAAAGCGTGTCGAAGCGTTCTTCGGCGGCAGAGAGAAATACAACCAGATCGGCGACGACTGGGCTAATTTCCCGCTCTTCTGCAAGAACCAGATCAAAGACAAGGACGGCAACGTCGTCGACTACGAATACCGCAGAGATATCAAGAACGCTAAGCAGTTCCTTCTCAGCCACGGTTACGACGAAAGCAAGCCTGACAGCGAACTCGACATCGAAGATATGCAGCAGGCTGCCGAATTCAGAGGCGGCAAGTGCCTGAGCAAGACGATGGTAAAGGGCGACCTTTACACCAAACTCAAATGGCAGTGCCACGACGGTCACGTATTCGAATCTTCTCCGTATACGATCCTCAAGGCAGGTCACTGGTGCCCCGAATGCTGCATGCCCGCTCCGTGGAAATTCGACGAGCTGGCTAAGCACATTCCGTTCTTCGCACAGGTCTGGTACGACACTCACGATCCGTCTGAGAATTGCTACTATGACGAAAACTGCTACAAGGATATTCTCGAAGCAGAAAAACAAGCTAAAAAATAAGGATAAAATTCATTATCTCTCCCGTTTTTTGCGCGGGGGA
>DVNX01000098.1 GCA_018714045.1 Candidatus Ornithoclostridium faecavium | reverse complement strand
GACAGCGACTACTGTTCCCGCCACGCGGGCGCCTCAGGGCTGGTTCGTATTATTCTGGTCTGGTATACAATACCGTACGCCCGACGTTTTATCGGGCGTACGGTATTTAAACGGAAAATTGTATAACGTATCGAATAAGTCAGGATCATTTAGTCTGCTGAGTATCGGAAAGATTTCCTTCCTTGTAGACCTTTTTCATAGATTTGTTCTGCAAGCGGCGTATGCTTCTCTTTTCGAGCTTCTGATTGCCCGTAGATATGATGAGCAGCGCCGGCAACAACACCATTACCAATATGCCGCTTATTATAGAGCCTCTCGCTATCATCAACGTGATTTCGCTGACTATGATATTCGTCGTGATAAGCGATACAGACAGACAACAACCCGCAAGTATCGCAACTGAAGTCATTATCGAAACTCCGCTTTCCGTCAATGCCGTGTAAGCGGCTTCTCTTGCGGAACGGATTCCCAGATAATTCTGGTACTTTACCGTATAAAGTATCGCGTAGTCGACGGTAGCGCCCAGCTGTATTGAGCTTAGTATGATATACGCCATAAAGTTTACGGTCTGACCGAATATATAACTGATCGACAGGTTGACGAATATACCGAATTCTATTACCAAAACTACGATAGTCGACATCTTCAGCGACTTTAACGTGAACAACAGTATCACGAATATGATCGCGACGGATACCAGCGAAACGACCATAAAGTCTGTCGGAGTGATATCCTGCAGATCGCTGACCGCCTGGGTCATACCCGTAATGTAATATTCACCTGCGCCGAACGTATCGTCGAGTATAGCGCGTATCTCATTGAGCGCCTTTGTGCCTTCAGCGGATTCGGATTCGGCATTGATCATTACCGAATACATGGTATAACCGTTGTTAAGAAAGCCGGTTATCATCGACATATCCATGCCCGACGAAGCCATAAGTTTTCCCATATCTTCGTCATTGACGAGGTTGACTATACCTTCCGCTATATCTTCGGGAAGCATAGAGAACAAGCCCATGACGGCATTTACGTCGTCGCGTTCCCTTATCTTTTCAAGGAATTCGTACTGATCCTTTATGTTGCTTTCGCCGTCCATGCTTTCCGTCTTTGCGGGAACGATAACGACGAGAGAGTTGCTGAGCGCGTCTACTTTCTGTTCTATCGCGGTAGGATTGGGCTCTTCCTCTACGAATTTGATATAAGAAAGCTCGACCATGTTCTGCATGATGACCGTGGGGATCAACAGAAGCAGCGCGATCGTGACGATGGTCTTTCTGTGCGTAACGGCATAAGACGCGACGTTCTTGAATTTGGGAACAATAATCCTGTGCTGCGTCTTTCTGGCGATCTTGTTGGTAAGAAGCATAAGACACGGCTGCAACAGAACGACCGTTACAAGGCTGAGAAAAACGCCTTTTGCAAGGACGAGTCCGAGGTCTTCACCTATCTTGAATCTCATCGCGAACAGCGCAAGGAAACCGCCAACGGTAGTCAGCGCAGAAGCGGATATCGTCGAAAAAGTTTTGGGGATAGCCCTCTCCATCGCGAGTTTGTCGTCAAGAGTCTTCTTCTGCTCTTCCGCGAACGAGTGCATAAGGAATATCGCATAGTCCATCGAAAGCGCAAGTTGCAGTATCGAAGACGCCGCGTAAGTGACGACAGAAACGCTGGGGAGTATCAGATTGGTGCCCATGTTCACGACTATCGAAACGCCGAGCGTTACCATGAATACTATCGGGTCTATGATCGAATTGGTCGTAAGAAGAAGGATAATGAACATTACCAGCACTGCGACAAGCGCATACTTGCCTATCTCGCCTATCGTGCTGTCGAATATCTCGCGGGTTATCTGAGTGCTGCCGCCCATCGCGTAGTCCAGTCCCTTTTCGTCAAAGTAGTTCTCTATCTCTGAAAGCAGATCCATCGCCTCGTTGGAAGAACTGGGCACATTGAGCTGAAGCATCATCAGATACGTTTCGTCATCGGGATGGAACAAAGAAACGATCTCAGGATTATTGGACAACTGCTCTGTCATTTCCTTAAGATCTTCCAGCTTCAGACCGTACTTGTTGAGCAGGTTGTTTACAAGCGACGCCACCCACGGATTTTCCATAATAGTCCAGTCAATGTCCTGCATTTCTTTGAGAAGACCGTACCAGATTATGCCGCCCTGTTTAGTACCGCCTTTGTTTTCGATAAGAGAGACAAGCTCCTGCATATCCTCATAGGTCGCTCCCTGCACGCCGATGATCGCGTCGCCCTGCATATCGAAATTGTCCTTCATGAAATTCAGTCCCCGGGTCATATCGACGTCTTCGGGCAGATAAGAAAGGATATCGGAATTGACGTTTACGTACGACATTGCAAACAGAGACGCGATCATCAAAAGCAACATCACGCCCAGAATTATAAGTCTGTATTTAACTACGAATTTTGCAAAGCGTTTCATACTCTAAATATATTACATAAAAACATTTTTGTAAATTGCCTTTCGGGATTTAAGGGGGCTTTTTACAAACAATTTACCAAAGAGTCGCGCGGGTGTAAAGATTGGGTAAAATAAGCTGCACGGCACTCTTTCTCCGTCTTAAACAAGCTATTGAATTATACCCCGTCTGAGTAACAGAATAACTTTATTTTCAAAGTTTTATCTTCTTTTCTTTACCTTATTATTATGATTAATCAATATTATATACCGATAACTGTTATGCGGTAATAAAAAACGCCCGCCCCGAAACGGGACGGACGGTCTTATCTTTGGCGATATCTCCTTTCTTAACCGCAAGAAAAGGAATATTACTTGTTGAGCTTGCTTTCGAGCTCTTCAGCCTGTTTAGCCAGCTCTTTGGGGAGCTTGTCGCCGAACTTAGCGTAGAACTCTTTGATGCCTTCGACTTCTTTCTTCCAGTTCTCTTTGTCGATAGCAAGGAGTCCCCTGACGGTATCGACGCTCATATCGAGACCTTCGATGTTGATGTCTTCAGCCTTCGGAACGTAACCGATAGCGGTCTCCTCTGCGTCGACTTCGCCTGCGATTCTCTTGAGCATCCAGTCGAGGACTCTCATATTGTCGCCGAAGCCCGGCCAGATGAAGTGACCTTCGTCGTCCGTTCTGAACCAGTTGACGTTGAAGAACTTGGGCTGCTTGTCCTTGTCGACGGTCTTGCCCATGTCGAGCCAGTGCTGCCAGTAGTCGCCCATGTTGTAACCGCAGAACGGAAGCATTGCCATAGGATCGCGTCTTACAACGCCGACAGCGCCTGCCGCAGCAGCGGTGGTCTCACTTGCCATGATGGAGCCGACGAATACGCCGTTGTCCCAGTCCTTAGCCTGATATACGAGCGGAGCGGTCTTAGCACGTCTGCCGCCGAAGATGAACGCGCTGAGCGGAACGCCGTTGCCGTTCTCGAATTCGGGGCTGATGCAGGGGCAGTTTACAGCGGGAGCGGTAAATCTGCTGTTCGGATGAGCGCCCTTCTCGGTAGAAGTCTTGCCGTTCCAGGGGTTGCCCTTCCAGTCGATAGCGTGCTCAGGCGGATTCTTGTCGAGGCCTTCCCACCAAACGGTGTTGTTCTCCAGGTTGTGGCAAACGTTGGTGAAGATGGTGTTCTTTCTGGTAGCCGCAAGAGCGTTGGGGTTGGATTTCTGGTTGGTACCGGGAGCAACGCCGAAGAAGCCGTTCTCAGGGTTGATCGCGTACAGTCTGCCGTCCTTGCCCTTTCTGATCCAAGCGATATCGTCGCCTACGCAGAATACTTTGTAACCGTTCTTTCTGTAACCTTCCGGCGGAATGAGCATAGCGAGGTTGGTCTTGCCGCAAGCGGACGGGAACGCAGCCGCCATGTAAACGGTCTCCTTGTTGGGCTTTTCGATACCGAGGATAAGCATATGCTCAGCCATCCAGTTCTCGTTCTTGCCCTGGTAGGAAGCGATACGGAGTGCGAAGCACTTCTTGCCCAGAAGAACGTTGCCGCCGTAAGCGCTGTTGACGGAGATGATCGCATTGTCCTCAGGGAACTGGCAGATGTATCTCTTTTCGGGATCGACGTCGCATTTAGCGTGCGTGCCTCTGACGAAGTCGTTGCTGTCGCCGAGAGCCTTGAGTACGTCTGCTCCTACGCGGGTCATGATTCTCATGTTGAGAACGACGTAAATGCTGTCGGTAACTTCGATACCGATCTTGGAAAGAGCGCCGCCGACAGGACCCATAGAGAACGGGATAACGTACATCGTTCTGCCCTTGTAAGCGCCGTCAAGTATGCCGTGAAGCGTAGCGTAAGCTTCTTCAGGCTTCCACCAGTTGTTGGTAGGACCGCAGTCCTCTTTGGTACGGGAGCAGATAAAGGTTCTGCCCTCAACGCGGGCTACGTCGTTTTCCTTGGTACGGTGAAGGAGGCAGCCGGGAAGAAGTTCTTCGTTGAGTTTGATCATCTCGCCGGTAGCGATAGCTTCAGCAGTCAGTTTGTCGTAAAGTTCCTGAGAACCGTCGATCCAGACAACTTTGTCAGGCTTGCAACGGTTGACAGTCTCTTCTACGAAAGCAAGCACTTGCTTATTGGAAGTCAAATCTGTCATATATGATTCTCCTTGTAAAAAATATTTCTGTTTAAGGTCGCGAAGCGGGCTTTTCAGCCTTTCCCCGCAATTGTTAATATTATATCAAACAAAGCTGTTTTTGGCAATTAAAATATCGCCTTTTTTGCAACCTTTCGCGCCGCGCCGCATTTTGACCGATTTCCTGCGAAAATTATTATCTGCTTAAACTTACAAATATAGTATTCAAATTTT
>DVNX01000097.1 GCA_018714045.1 Candidatus Ornithoclostridium faecavium | reverse complement strand
ATACCTTCAAGTTTGTTGTATATAGAGGTGAAAGCTTTCAATAATTGCAGAAATTTAAAAACAATAAACATACCGAAAGACAGTAATCTTAGGGGAATATATAATTTTGCATTTCAAGATTGCGCTAAACTTGAGAATATCGATTTGCCGTCAAGCTTATCGCTAATCGGATCGTTTGCATTTTATTCATGTTGCAGGTTAAAAAGCATTTATATGCCTAAAAGTTTGTCGGTGATCGGAGATCATGCTTTTACAAATTGCAATTTGTTGGAAAGAGTTATTTTTGATAAAGAATGCTGTTTAAGAGTAATTAACGATTATGTTTTTAGCAGTTGCGATTCGCTGAAATATGTGAATTTACATAAAAACGGAGTTTTGACAGGTATTGGAGACGGTTCATTTCATTCCTGTGGAGCACTTTCAGAAATAGTAATTCCTTCAAGCGTTAGCTGGATGGGGGAATATGTGTTTGCATTTTGTTTCGGGCTTACTATATATTGCGAAGTTTATGAACAGCCTGATAATTTCGATCCGGAATGGAATTGTGTTTGTATGCGTTATGATTGCCCTGTGGTGTGGGATTGCAATAAAAATCAAGCTGCGGAAAATAGCCTTAAGTATTTTGTCAGAAACGATGTAAGATATTTTCTTAGTGAAAGCCATGCGTGTGTGGCAAGACAACCTGATAAAATCGGAGAGGTAATTCATCTGCCGAATGATATTGAATTTCAAGGAATGAAATATAAGGTTGAAAGAATAGACAAATTCTCATTTTATGGAAGTGATTCGATTAGAGAAATAATCATATCTGAAAACATTATTGACATAGGAGATTGTGCATTTTCCAACAGTAATGATCTTATATCTGTATATATTACGAAGAATGTTAAATTTATCGGAAGACATGCGTTTAAGAATTGTCCTAAAGTTGTTATACTTTGCGAGGCGGAAGAAAAGCCTACAGATTGGGCAGAAGATTGGAATCCTGATAATCGTCCCGTGGTCTGGGGATATAAAGGGCATTGAATTACACTCGCGGTTTCGACAATTTTTTTTGCCATGAACAATCAAATTGTTGACAACTTACGCGTGCGTAATTATAATATAGTCAAAGCTAGGGGTGCTGCTTAGGCGGCTGAGAAATACCCTTTGAACTTGGTCAAGTTAGTACTTGCGAAAGGAAGCAAAAATCTTTCAGGTATTTTCGAGTTCTCCTTAGCTTTAAGGAGTTTTTTTATGTTCAGTTACTTGTTGGGAGCGGAGTATACCAATTACTTCAACTTCAACGATCTGCGCGGCATTTCGCTGTGCGTGGGGCTTATCCTTCTTGCCGTCATTATCGTGGCGCTCGCGCTTGTGTTTGCGTTTAAACGCGATAAGATGAAGAAGGCAACGATAATCTGTATCGGTATCATATTCGGTTACGCGCTGGGTATCGCGATTGCGAACGTGGTCGCGGATTTTAAGGCGGGCGAAACGTATACCGAAAAGTATCAGATACTGCTCATCTCGCTGTTTGCCGTGCTTATCATAGGTCTTTTCGTCGTGTTTATGATGATTGACACTAAAAAGCATACGGGCAGAGCGCATACGAAATCTATCGTGTACGCGGCGGTCTGCATCGCGCTCGCATTCGGTCTTTCGTATATCAGAATGTTCAAGGCGCCGTACGGCGGTTCGATAACGCTGTTCTCGCTGCTGCCTCTCGCGCTTTATTCCTATATGTTCGGCATAAGAAAGGGCGTAATGTGCGGCTTTATATACGGCTTGCTGCAGTCCGTGCAGGATCCGTGGGTCGTTCACCCGATACAGTACATACTCGATTATCCTCTCGCGTTCGCTATGGTTGGGCTTTGCGGAGGTCTGTTCAGAAAGCTTTTCGCGAAGCTTACTAAGCTTCCTGACAGAGTAAGAGACGGTCTCGCGATATCCCTCGGAATACTGGCGGGCGTTAGCCTCAGATATTTCTGCCACGTTATCTCGGGCGCGGTCTATTTCGGAGAATACGCGGCGGATTACGGATTCGGCAACGCGTGGACGTATTCGTTCACTTACAACGCGCTTTACGTTTTCCCCGACGGAGCGATAAGCATAGTCGGCGCGTTCCTCGTGATGACAAGCGCGTATTTCAGGAAACAGATATACAGCGTTATCAACGAATACGAGGCGGGAGTAAAGAAAGCTAAAGTAAAAACCGAAGAGGGCGGCGCTGAAAACGGCGCTAATGCATAAAATTTATTGCCGAAAAAGCAAAAATTTAATAAAAACCGTATAAAAACCGTTGACAAGGCGGGGAGTTTAAGGTAATATATTACCGTAACGAAGCAGACTTGTTCTCACCCGTCGCCATCGGTCAGACGCGGTTAATAAAATTGATCAACAGTTTTATTGTGGGTAACGACTATGTTTTGTTACCCACTAATTTTTTATCAGGAGGACACGCTTATCAAAGAGCTGCTTATCAATTCCGACATCAGAGAGAAGGAAGTAAGACTTCTCGACACCGACGGTACCCAGTTGGGAATCATGTCGTCAAGAGAAGCCAACGCAATCGCGGACGAGAAAAACCTCGATCTCGTACTCATCTCGCCGACGGCGAAACCGCCCGTATGCAAGATAATGGACTACGGCAAATACCGTTACGAGACCACGAAGCGCGAAAAAGAAAACAAGAAAAATCAGAAAGTCGTGGAAGTCAAGGAAGTATGGCTGAGCGCGACTATCGACGTCGGAGACCTCAATACAAAGGCGAAGCAGGCTAACAAGTTCATAAGTGACGGCAACAGAGTCAGAGTGTCGATAAGACTTAAAGGCAGACAGCAGGCAAGACCTGAACTCGCGCTCAAAGTCATGACGGAATTCTTTGACCTGGTTAAGGAAAACGCGCAGATGGATAAGCCCCCGACAACGGAAGGCAGAGTAGTTGCGATGCTGCTCATCCCCATCGCGAAAAAATAACATCAGAAATAATTTTTGGAGGACAGGAAAATGCCAAAACAAAAATCACATAGCGGCGCGAAAAAGCGTTTTTCGCTGACCGGCAGCGGCAAAATCAAGAGAGCTAAGATGAACCGCAGACATATTCTTAGCAAAAAATCACCCAAGAGAAAGCGCGGTTTGAGAAAGGCGGCGTTCGTCGACCAGACCCAGGCTAAAACGATAAAGGGCATGATCTAATCGGAGGTATAAGAATATGAGAATCAAAAGAGGCGTAAACGCAGTTAAGAAACGCAGAAAGATATTAAAGGCAGCAAAGGGTTACTGGGGCGCTAAGTCCAAACTTTACAGAATCGCTCGCGAAGCCGTCATGAAGTCGCAGAATTATGCGTATGTCGGCAGAAAGAACAAGAAGAGACAGTTCCGTCAGCTGTGGATCGCGCGTATCAACGCGGCTGCAAGAATGAACGGTCTTTCTTACAGCAGATTCATGAACGGTCTTAAGAAGCAGGGTATCGACCTCAACAGAAAGGTCCTCGCGGATATCGCAGTCAACGACAGCGCGGCATTTGCGGCTCTCTGCGAAAAGGCTAAAGCTTAATCGTAAGACAAAGTTATATTATCCGTCTTGCTTCGGCAAGGCGGATTTTTTGTGCTTAAATGCTGAAAACTTTAAAGTTGTGCTTAGGACGTTTACGTAAGCGTAAAAACGGTATTGAAAATTTTCTTCCGATATGATAAAATAGAGCCATGAGAGAGACGATAACAAGCGTACAGAACGCAAAAATCAAATATTTCAAGTCGCTTAAGGACAAGGAAACGCGTTATAAAGAGGGTAAACTCCTCGCAGAAGGCGCGAATATCGTTCGCGATCTTCCCGAAGACGTAATCGTAGACAGCGTCATAGTGGCTCAGGATAAGGTCGAACAGTTTTTCGATATTCTGAGAAAGTACGAAGGTACCCGCACAAAAGTCTATGAAGTCTCCGACAAGTGCATGCAGCAGATAAGCGATACGACTTCTCCCGCGGGCATTGTCGCGGTAGTAGCTATGCCGCTGGAAAAACGCGTCATAAAAGAGGACGTCGCCGTGCTGGACGGCATTTCGGATCCCGGCAACTTCGGTACGATAGTCAGAACGTGCGTTGCGTGCGGAATAAGTCAGATACTTGCGGTCAATTGCACGGACTGGACGTCGGGCAAGGTCATACGCGGTTCTATGGGCGGCGTTTTTGCGGTCAATATCGTCACCGTCAGCAACGACGAAGAGGTAGAAAAGCTTCTTGTCGGACACAACGTTTACGCTCTCGATATGGGCGGCGAAAATATTTACGAAACAAAGATAGACAAGGACAGACCGTTCGCCTTGGTCGCCGGTAACGAGGCTCACGGCATTTCCCCGTATTTCAGGTCGAGAGCGGATAAAATTCTCGCGCTGCCGATGAAAGAGGGTATGCAGTCGCTCAACGCCGCCGTCGCATTAAGCATAGCAATGTATACGCTCGTTTTTGAAAAATAATTTGTTACAAGAAATCAAAGGGACGTTGTAAGGCTTTTTGAAAAAGATAGTTCTAAGTTGTTAATTTTGAGGAAATAGATGAATCTGACAGAAGAATAATATCCAATCGGAAGTACTGACGAGTGTTTGTAGAAGATAGTATTAGCCGATAAGCCGGGATGTTGCAGTTCGCCAAAATGTATCGAAACACACAGAGCCGGAACAGCCTAAAAACCGGTCAAATTGGATATTTTGCTAAAAATCAGATGTGTTCATAAGGTGTGATTAAATATGTTTATATCTTTAATCGATAAAAATCAGATTAAGAATTTATACGATTTTTTGTTTGTTCAGCAATTGGATTTTGAAGTTTATTTTCCTGATGACGGCTCGAAAGAATGTGACATCGAAAATCCATTGTTGAATGGGAAACAGGAAATTTGTTCAATAAATGGTGTGAAAATCGGTGAGTGGGATGGAATGGATAGTGCCATTCGGGTAACAGGAAGATTGACGGAGGAAGTCAAGGCAATATTTTATAAGTCTCTATTAGGCCGTGGAATATGGAAATACAGTTTTATCCGAAATGGAAAAGAGATAGTTATAGTAGAGGATTTTGATAATGTTCTTTTGAATTTAGAACAAGAAGAAATTGAGAAATTAAAAGTATAAATTTATTATAATTATAATAATTAACGCTCTTCGCCTTGATTTTGTAAGGGTTTTGTTATAAAATAATAAAGTTAATTACAGCTACGGAGGGTTTTCCTAATGTCAGGACATAGCAAATGGGCTAACATTAAAAACAAGAAGGGCGCGGCGGACGCTAAACGCGCCAACGTATTCACCAAGATAGGCAGAGAGATTGCCGTTGCAGTCAAAGCGGGCGGTCCCGATCCCAATATAAACTCAAAACTGCGCGACGTCATCGCGAAGGCTAAAGCGAACAACATGCCCAACGACAATATCGTAAGAGGTATCAAAAAGGCGAGCGGCGACCTCAACGCGGTAAACTATGAAGAGATCACTTACGAAGGATACGCTGCGGGCGGCGTTGCCGTCATCGTCAGAACGCTTACCGACAACAAGAACCGTACGGCAAGCGACGTCCGTCATCATTTCGACAAGTGCGGCGGAAACCTGGGCACTACCGGTTGCGTCAGCTATATGTTCGATAAAAAAGGCGTTATCGTAGTCGAAAAAGGCAACGTTGACGAAGATACGATGATGGAGATAGCTCTCGAAGCGGGCGCGGACGACGTTGTCACCGACGAAGACGTTTACGAAATATATACTCAGGTCGCTGATTTCGAAACGGTCAAGCAGGCTATCGAAGGAAATAAATCGCTGACTGTGCTTTCAGCAGAGCTCACGATGATCCCGTCAAATACCGTCAAGGTAGACGAGGAGACCGAAGCTAAGGTAAGAAGACTTCTGGATATGCTGGAAGAAAACGACGACGTTCAGGACGTCTATCACAACGCTGAACTTCCCGAAGAAGAGGAAGAAGAATAAAACGAAAACGGGGTAAAACCCGTTTTTGCTCCATACAGGAGGTTTTATGGTCGATATCGAAAAAATATGCGCGCTGGCAAAAAAAGAAAGCTATAATTTAGCTACGCTTTCTGCTGAAAAGAAGAACGAAATACTTTTTGCTATTGCGGACGAGATCGAGAATTCGAAAGAAAGGATCCTTAAAGAAAACGCGAAGGATATCGAGGCTGCGACCGCTTTAAGCGAATCTATGAAAGACAGACTTCGCCTCAACGACGCGCGCATAGCCGCTATCTGCGAGGGCGTAAGGGACGTCGCAAAATTGGACGATCCCGTCGGAGAGATCACCGAAACGTGGACGCGCCCCAACGGACTTGAGATAAGCAAAGTACGCGTTCCTCTCGGCGTTATCGGCGTTATTTACGAATCCCGCCCCAACGTGACAGCTGACGTCGCGGCGCTTTGCATAAAGTCGGGCAACTGCGTTGTATTGCGCGGAGGAAAAGAGGCTATAAACAGCAACCGCATATTGGCGTCGATAATCTCTGACGCTATCGAAAAAAGCGGGGTTATCAGCCGCGATATCGTTGCGTTTGTAGACGACGTGACGAGAGACGGTTCTCTTTCTATGCTTAAACAGAGCAAGTATATCGACGTAGTCATTCCCAGAGGCGGCGACGGACTGAAAAAATTCGTTCTCGAAAACGCTATGATGCCTGTTATTGCCAGCGCTGGCGGAAATTGTCATCTTTACGTTGAAAAAACTGCGGATCTTGATATGGCGGCAGCGGTGGTCGCTAATGCTAAACTCAGCCGTCCTTCGACCTGCAACGCGCTTGAACAGCTTCTCGTTGACAGATCCGTTGCGAGAGAGTTTTTGCCTCTTGTCTGCGGCATTTTGAAAGATAACGGCTGCGTAGTCAACGGCAGCGAGGAAGCGTGTTCGTATTGCGACTATATTCAGCCTTGCGAAGAGGACGAATATTATAAAGAACACGGCGATAAGGTTCTCACCGTATATATCGTAGACGGCGTAGTCGAAGCTGTCGAAAGAGTGAATTCTCACAGCACGTGTCACAGCGACGGCATACTTACGAAAGACGAAAAAGCAGCGGATTATTTTGCCGCGAAGGTAGACAGCGCCTGCGTTTACGTTAACGCAAGCACGCGTTTTACAGACGGTTTCGAATTCGGATTCGGCGCTGAAATAGGCATTTCCACTCAGAAACTGCACGCGAGAGGTCCTCTCGGACTCAAGCAGCTGACCAGCGAAAAGTACGTCGTGCGCGGTAAAGGGCAGGTACGCAAATGATAATAATGGGTATCGACCCGGGACTCGCGATAGTAGGTTACGGGATAGTCAACTCCGAAAAAGGAAACGTGACCGCTACCGATTACGGCGTTATAGAAACACCTAAAAACGAAAGCGTTCCCGCACGTCTTCATATGATCTACGACGGGATGAACGCGCTTTTCGATAAGTACAAGCCCGATTGCGTCGCGCTGGAAGAATTGTTCTTTACAAAGAATATCACGACGGGTATAAACGTCGCTCAGGCAAGAGGAGTTATTCTTCTCGCATGCTCGGACAGATGCGGCAGGCTTTACGAGTATACGCCTATGCAGATAAAACAGGCGATAACGGGATACGGCAAGGCGGACAAAAAGCAGATGCAGTTCATGGTCACGCGAATGCTGAGGCTTAAGTCTATCCCGAGACCCGACGATGCTGCGGACGCGCTTGCGGTAGCGCTTACCCATTCGCAGTCTGCAAGGCTGGGAGGATTGTTCTCAATCTGATATTTACAACTTTTGAGTAAAAAAACCGGGCAATTTGCCCGGTTTTTTCAGAGTCTGTTTTTTATTGATATCTGTCGGTATATCTCTATTGCTTTCAAAGGATATCACTTTACGGCTTCAAAAACTTTTTTAAAGTCTTTATTGTTTGTGATCAGTCTTTCGTAAAGCTGATAGCCCAGTTCCGTTTTGAGTCCGGTTTTTTGCTGTAGCCAACCGAGTACGTCTTCACGTGTGAATTTGTCGGGATTTGCACAGTAGTACTCGCAGAACGTATATACTGACTGGAGCAGATTTATATCCCGCGCAGTTCTTGCGTTTGCGTTTACGCCGTTGTAATATCCTGTCCAGACATTGTAAAAATAAGTAAGGTTTGCAATATACGGATAGGTGCCCTTAAGAAAGAGTTTTTTAAGAGTATCGTTTTGCAGGGAAAGGTCTGCATCTTTTCCGCTCGCACTGACGCCTGTGTCTCCGAGTGCGGCTTCAGCCATATCGTGAACGAGAAGCATGTCGAGGATCTCTTTTTTGCAATATCCTTCTGAATGGTGTTCTTCAGGCAGAAAGAACATTGCCATCATCCATGCGCTGTAAGAGTGTTCAGCCACGCTTTCAGGGTCGTCTATGCCTGAGCTTACCCAGCTTATCCTTTTGACGCGGCGAAGATCTCTGTATTTGTTGTATATGAGCGGACCGATATCGAAAGCCCCGTGTTCTGTATAAAGAGTCAGGTCTTCTTCCATGCTTCTGAAATAGTAAAGAAGTTTTGAAGATATTACGTTTTGCGGTCTTGACTGATATTCTTTCAAAAACTCCAATGCTTTGTTTACATAAGGATCGACGTCGAAGTTTACTGAAGTGGCAACGCTCTGAATTCTTGCTTGCAACAATGTAAGAAAGGTGACGAGGTTGTTTTCCACAAAGTATCCGTTGTTGTCGTAGAGCGAACTTTCGATCCTGCTGCTGAGGATCTTGAGAGCCTGTTCTCCTGTGCTCAGGTCGCTGTCGAGATAATATGCGTCGTGCGCTACCATCTGATAGTTATCGCCGAAATATTCTATCGTTG
>DVNX01000096.1 GCA_018714045.1 Candidatus Ornithoclostridium faecavium | reverse complement strand
GCGAGAAGATGACAAGAAAAAGATACGATATCGCGGCGGTTATCACCGCATTGCTTCTTATAATTACAGTCGCGCTGACTTTTATTCTCGGCAAAACGGTTGAGAATATCGTCACGGGCGGCGGAGCGCAGTCAGCGTATGCGGCTGAAATTGCCGTAGACGAAGGCTATGTGGCAAACGGAGACGTAACCGGAGACTATGACCCGATCGCCAACGTGCCGGAAGGATATACCGCGCAGGCGATAACGCAGATCGGGTGGAACAGTTATATTTCGGGTAAAGACAATACGAATATGTATTATTATTTGACCGAGGATATTTCTATCAGCAGTTACGATACCGTGACTACACTAAAAGGTATTCTCGACGGCAACGGTCATACGATCACGATAAGCGTCGAAGGCGTTCTTACGACAAGCGGCGGCACCGATCAGATCGTGGGCGGTCTATTCAAACTGATAGACGGCGGCACGGTAAAGAACGTCAAGATCGTCGTAGATAAATATACGATAGGCGCGGATAACGTCGGCACGCTGGCGGGAATTATAGCCGGTCAGGCAACCAACGGAGCAAAGATCGAGAACGTGCGCGTCGATCTCAACTGGGCTTCGACAGAGGCTTACGGTACAGCTGACGCAAACAAGAGAAACACCAATTATCTGTACGACTATAACTCGAGAAGTTCCGGCGCTCCCAATTATCTGATGCTCGGCGGCGTTGTAGGTGATATTGCGGGAGATACGACGATAGACGAGACGACCGTTTCTGTCAACGCGAACGCGGGCAACGCAAATCTTTCGGCGACGACTGTCGGCGGCTTCGGCATAAGCGGTTGGAGAGCAAAAGACGATGCCGACAGATATTATATCTTGGGCGGTTTCGTAGGCAGAGTCAACAGCGGACTTCTTACTATGACCAACGTCAATCTCGAAGGCTCAGGAAAGATATACAATTTCAATGAATCGGAAGATGGCGGAGGATGGTTTGAGGCGTCCAGAAACAACTACGGCTATGCTGGCGGTTTTGTAGGCGAGGCCGGCGGTACGGCAGGCGGCACGCTTTCCATCAACGGTCTCAACTATCTGTTCACGGGGGTGCTCGCAAAGGAGCATATGAATAAAGCTAACGCAACCGGCGCGATCGTCGGTTCCGGCGGTACGGATTTAAACAAAACGACAGTACAAAACGTTTATTACGCTTCGACAAGCACTCAGAGTGCGACCTGGGTCATGGGAGACAACGAAAAGTTCAACGGCGGCATAGTTTACGATATTTCCGCACCCGTGTACGTAAGCGGCGGTAAACTGGTAATTCCCGCTCAGCAGTCCACCGTATGGACAGAGGGAAAAGAAGCTTTGTATTCAGTTACCGACAGAGAGAACAACGTATATAACGTCGAAAACTATATGATAGTCGCGGACGGATCCGAGACGGGCGACATATATCTTGCGATGGATATGTTCGCAAACGTAGAATTCACTGCGGAAGGCAATCAGCAGGATTACGGTAAGCTGTACACGCTTAACTATATGACGATGGGCAGCGCGGATATCGCGGATGGCTTTACCTATGCAGAAGATACCAACACTTATTCGTACTCAAAGACTTACGACGGCGTTGATAATCTCAAAGATATCAGCGTAAAGACGGTCGCGGGCGACAAGACGGGCAGTATAAACGTGTTCAGCGGCGAAAAAGCAAACAGCGGCGCGGCTGGAGAATATTCGTTTACGCTCGATAAGGGAATGTATGCCGCGGCGGGAGTCGAAGAGGCGGCTCTTTCCAACGTCGAAGGCAATTATCTTATCGACAGCGCAAACGAAGCTATATACAGGATGAACGTAAAGGACGACGCTAAAATCTCGATAAGTATCGCGAAACTCGCCGTTTCGATAGCTTTTAACGGCGCGGGTAAGATAACTTACGGAGACAGTCTCGATACGGTAAAGACCAACAACCCCGTAAGCATAATTTCGGTAGGCGGGGTCGAGGTCGGCGAGACGGTGACAGCTCCCGACGAATTTACGGGATATACGCTGACGGGCTATATTGAAAAGGCTGCGGCGGGTACAGAAATAACTCTCGGCATATCCGACGTCCTTATGAACGGTAACGAGGCAAATTACGAATTCACTCTGGGAACGACTACGGCGGTCGTCGCGAAATATCGGATAACGGGTTCTCTCGTCAAGGATAAGTTCACGACGGCAGAAGTGACGGACGGCGAGACGGTTGAGTTTATGCCCGATACTCAGCTCCCCGACGAGCTTGAGTTTATCTACGGATACGCGACGAGCGCGGACGCGACCGTGTGGGACGAAAAAATGCCGACAGAGTCTAACAGATACTACGTAAAAGTGACTTTCGACAATGCGAATTACGAACTCGGAACAGACGTTTACACGTTTACGGTAACGGCGGTAGTAAGAGTGTTCACGACGGATAAGGTGATTGACGGCGTGTTCACGACCGAATACCGCAATACTGCAGAAAAGCTTGTCAAAGAACTTCTCGCGGCGGTCGATTACGAAGCCGAAGACAAAGAGGAAACCGATCATTTCGTGTTCTCGATAGACGGCGTTGAGATAGCCGACGCGCTCAACGTAAGCGAGACGAATTACACCGTGACCGCGACTTTAAAGAGTCAGCGTTACGAAGAATCGAGCGTCACGTTCGACTTAAAGGTCGTTACTCAGAAGATCTATATCACGGGCGACAATACAAACGCAAGCTGGCAGCAGCTTGACAACAACGTATACGACGGCGCGGACAAGACTTCTTTCGGAATTGAGACCGAAGACGATTTCGCAAAAACGTATACTATAACTTACAGCGCGACGGAAGACGGAGAGTTTGCAACGGCTGCTTCCGTGAAGAACGCGGGTTATTATAAGATCACCGCCGTTTCCGCCGATCAGAATTACGAAATAGTCGATTCCGCGGCGGGTACAGGCGAGTATCGCGTTGAAAAGGCTACGCCTAAAGTGGATTTCAGCGGCGTAAACGTAACGATAGCTTACGGCGCTGAAGCGGTCAGCGGAGATACCGCTCCCGTGATAAGCGGCGTATACGACGCAAATACCTATACGGTGTCCACGCTTACGGAAAGCGGCGAGACCTATACCGCGGCTTCAGTAAACGCAGGCGGCAAAGTCGTCATCACTACTCAGGACTTCGAGATTACGGAAAACGCTGAAAACTACAATGCCGTAGAAGTCGTAAGTAAAGAGATAGAGGTTGACAAAGCGGCGGTTACGGTCGTTACCTCAGACAAGAATATTACCTACGGCGACGAACTGACGTACGCCGCGACCGATTTCTATACGGCGGTAAACGGACTCGTAGGGAGCGATGCCGTTACGGCTGATTATACCTCCGATTACGCGGTAAAGACCTCGGCGGGCAGCGTCTTGGACGTTATTCTTAACTTTACGTTCACGAACGGAAACGCGGATAATTACCTTATCAACAACGGAGAAGCTGTAGTGGCTAAACTCACCGTGGACAAGAGGACGATAAACGGCTCGGTCGTAGCGCCTGAAGCGACTTACGACGGAACGCCTTACGACAACGCTTATATCCAGAGCGAAGGCATACTCGAAGGCGACGTAGTCAACTGCACCGTTCAGTACTCTTTGGACGGAGTCAACTACGTAAGCAACGCCCCCGTCGACGCAGGCACCTATTACGTAAAAGTCACGTCGATAGACAACTCCGACTACGCTATGGGCGAGATCGCGGGCGGCGTGCAGTTCAATATCGTCAAGGCGGCGGCTCCCACGATAGTGCTGACCGCTAAGGACGGACTGGTTTACGACGGCAAGGAAAAGACTCTGGGCGACGTTGTTGCCATCACCGTCGAAGGTCTGTTCGCGGGCGACGAAAGCCTGGCGGCGCATGTACAGGCGATATGCCTCGCTAAAATGCTTAACGCGGGCGATTATACCGTAACGGCGACGCTTAGCGGACTTGCCAACTACGAGGACGCAGAGCAAGCGGAAATAACCGTGAATATCGCAAAGGCTCCCGTAACGGTAACGCTTAAAGATAATTCAGTGACCTACGGCGATCCTCTGAGCGGTAACGAGGTCTATTTCGTAAGAGCCGAAGGCATGGTCGGAAACGACGCGTTCTCCGTCACCGGTTACAGCTATTCCGAAGAATACGTGGCGGGACAGACGGGCGCGGGAAAATCCATAGTCGTTACCGTTGAATACACTCTCGATAACGCGGACAATTACGAGGTGAACGGCGGAGAACCTGTTACGGCGCGTCTCAACGTCGTTAAACGCGTTCTGAGCGGCACGATAAACGCGGAGAACAAAAAGTACGACGGCAAGGCTTACAACGGCGCTGCGGCGGTCTGGAACAATCTGGTCGGCGACGACGAAATAAGCGTTACCTTCGAATACTCGACGGACGGCAGAAATTATTCGTCTGTCGCACCCGTGAATGCGGGCAGCTATTACGTCAGGGCGGCTGAGGTCGTCGGAAACGGCAATTACGAGGTCAACGCGCTCGATACCGCGACTTTCACGGTCAATAAGGCGGCGGCTCCCGTAATAAACGCGACCGCGAAAAAGGTCGTTTACAACGGCAGCATAATCAATCCCGTCGATACGGTAGGATATACCGTTAGCGGACTTGTCGAGGGCGACGAGGCGCTTGCGGACAATGTGAATATCTACAGCGGAGAGACGATACTCGGCGCAGGTTCGTACGAGATAGGTCTTGTCCTCAAAGGACTCAAGAACTACGAGGACGCGGAGGTGTCCGTCATAGAAGTAGTCGTTGACCGTGCGGACAGAGAGATATCCGCTACCGCGCGTATGGGTTACGGCTATATCGAGATAGCCGTCAACGAGAGAGATGCCGTTGAGTATTCTTTCGATAACACGACTTTCGAGGCGCTCTCTGCGGACGGAAGGATATCCGCAGACGTTCAGGGCAAAATAACCGTTTATCTGCGCTATAAGCAGACTGACAATTACAATCAGAGCGAAACCAAGACGGTAGTCGCTAATATAACTTACGACGTGCTCGAAGAATACGTCGGCAGAAATTACCTGAACGCGGAAGTCAGCTTTGAAAACGCAAACGAGATCGCGACCGTACTCGGCTGGCAGGACGACGCGACGGGCGAAAAGAGCGATACTTACGGGGTCGTCGTAGGCGGTCTGGAAAGCAAGTATAACGCGCTTATGGATTCGGCAAAGGAAACCGTGACAGCCGCGCTCAATGCGGGCGCTACGCTGTCGGGCTATCAGAAGCTCGCGGCTACGGTGATATCCGTATCCGTCGGCGGTCTGTCGCTCGCGGTAGGCGCTCTCGCGATAGGCGCGCGCAGAAATAAAAAGCGTAACGGAGGTTGCAACAATGAAAAGTAAAAAGATAATTGTGATTTGCGCGATCCTTGCGGTCGTGACGGTAACTGCGGCGCTTCTTACCGCTTGTAATACAGAAGAGCAGATCTACTCTCAGATTTTCGACGTCTGCGCGAAACAGAACAACCTCGCGATCACGGTCAAGCAGGGAGATATCACCGTCTATACCTATAAAGACGGCGCGGGACACAGCGATTTCGAGGATTTGCAGATAGATGCCTCAGCATACATTCAGGCGGCTGAAAACGCCGGCAAAAAGCTGTCCCTTTCCGATTTTAAGTCCGACGTAAAAAAGTCTTACGAAGAGGTTAGCGGCAACTTTGAGATAGAAGGCGCGCTGGCGGACGCGAAAGCTTTGCTGGGTATAGACGTTCAGGCGACTGCACACCTTAAGGGCAATTATATCGAAGGTAAGGTCGAGATATATACGATAGCCTATCAACACAACGGTTTCGACGTAACGATAACGCTCGTATGAGTCAATCGGGTCAACCGTTCATCGGCGGCGCGACAGCGCCGCCATTTTTTGTCGGTGTGACCGACGGCATTAATTGCTGTCGCGTGTTGTTATCAGTTACAGAACGCGAAGCCTATACGGCCGCATTTATGGAGAAATAACCAGGATATCAAGACCTGTTTTTTTTGCCATGTCTAAAGTAGACTTTGTTCCGCCCGGTTGACCGTCAAAAAGAGCAATAACGAGAGACGAATTGCTGATCATGTATTTGTTTCTCTTCTGCATACAGAATTTTGTGTATTTTTCGGATACGTATCGTACTGCGTCAGCCTGGGTTAAAATACGTTCGTAATTCTGATGTTGTAAGTCAGACCAATATTTGTCTTGTTCTTTACAAGGCAGAGCGCATATCAGTTTTATATCAGGGTTTGAAGCTTTTATTTTTAAAACTGTTTCTGCACACAAAGTATCAAATCCGATAGCCATACCTGAAATAAAGTATCGGTAACCTTTCTTCACTGATTGTTTTATCAGATTTTCTACAATGTTGGCAACGCGTAAATATTCTTTTGACGAGTTGTTGAACTTCCAGGGAAGTTTCTGAGGACGATATCCCGTGAAGCAACACGTTTTTTTCTTTAAGTCGCAAGGTTGCGTAGCGGTTTCGCGGAAAATCAAGTTATTTTCATTGCTCATATATTTTTCACCTCATTTTTATAATAGCAGATTACTGAGCGAAAGCAAAGTACTACGGATAGGCTTAGTATAAATAATTTTTCAGGATATATACTTAATAAAAATCTGAAAGGTGAGTTTGTTATATGACCTTAGCCGATGCGTTGTCAGCAAGACTTGAAGAATTGATGAAAGAAAAGGAGATAACCCAATACAGGCTTTCGCAACTCAGTGGTGTGGCTCAGAGTTCGATTGCAGATATAAGGTTGAAAAGAAATAAGGGAGCGAACATTTCGCTGATCTATGCGATCTCGGCAGGACTCGGGATCGACCTGACGGAGTTTTTCAACAGCGAGTTTTTTAAAGCGGAAAATATTACCGATTGACGGTAATTCGAGCAATAATAATAAAATACCGTTTAGAGAATAAGGCAAATAAAAAAGCGCGGATTTTTCCGCGCTTTTTTGATAAGTTCTGATTTATTAGCCTTATCAGCGTTCTTCTCTGAAATAGTTCAGACCGATTGCGGTAGGCTCGTTGTTGTTTTTACGCTTGCTTATCGAAGTGACGATAAGAACTATCGCCGTAATGATGAACGGCAGCGCAGAATACAACTGAGTGGGTATCTTTGTAAGGAAAGAGAGGAAGGGCATAGCGTCTACGAGCACGAGCTTCTGCGTGTCCAGAGTGAAGAACAGACCGAACACGAACGTGCCCAGGATCGCCGCTATCGGTTTCCAGTTGGCGAATATGACCAGCGCTATCGCTATCCAGCCCATACCGTTTGTCCAGGTCGCGCTTCCTTCGAAAGAGCCGCCCATATAAAGACCGAGGTAAAGACCGCCTATACCCATAATGCCCGTGCCGCAGATTATATTGGTATATTTGACTGCGGTAATGTTAATTCCGGCGCTGTCCGCAGCGGCAGGATTTTCGCCGACCGCGCGCGTACGCAGACCCGCTTTGGTGCGCTTAAGATATACGCCCGCGATTATCGCTATCGCTATCGCGAGATAGACGAGCGGGGACTGAGAGAACAAAGCCTTGCCTATTATCGGGATATCGCTCAGAAAGCCCATATCGACAGGCTGGAATGCGGCTTTGAACGAGGGAGAATCGGCAAATGCGGGGAATTTGTCTCCGAGGCCTCTGCCGATAAAGAAATACAGCGCGATGCCGAACGTGGTTATCGTGAGACCGATGACGTTCTGATTTGCTTGCAGCGTAACGGTGAGGAAAGAGAAGATGAGACCGAATATTCCTCCTACCAGGAACGCTCCCAGAAGACCCATGAACATGCTGTCGGTCGCGCATCCGATAAGATAGCCGCCCATGCCGCCCATAGCCATTATGCCTTCTACGCCCAGGTTAAGAGAACCCGACTTTTCGTTGAGGATCTCGCCGACCGTGCCGTACAGAAGGGCGATATTGTATGCGATGACCGCATATAAGAAACTTGCAAGAGCGTCGACAATGCTCATTTATTTGCCCTCCTTTGCGTTTTTCGTGCTTTTCTTTGTCGTAGCGGATTTTACTGTCGTTTTAGTCGAGGTTTTAGCCGCCGTTTTCTTTGTCTTTTCAGATGTTGAAGAAGACTTATCCGATTTCTTTGCCGTCGTCTTTTTTGCGGAAGATGCTTTTGTCTTGTCGTCCGCTTTTTTTGATGCAGGCTTCTTTGCTGTCGTCGCGCGTTTTTTGATCGCGGGAGCCGTTTGAGTTTCGGGCGCGGCGTTTTCAGCGGTCTCGTCCTTTATTTCCGATTTGATCTCAGCGGAATCAGGAACGGGAGCTCCGATGATTTCCGAAACGGGCGGTAAATCTTTATCCGCATTGTCTTCAGCGTTTTCTGCGTTGTTTACGTCAAGGGAAGACTCTTGTCCGAGTGTTTCAACAGCCGGTTCAGACGCCGTATCGTCTGAGTCGACGGTTTCGGATATTTCTTCAGTCGCGACTGCGGGACTGACCTCGCTTTCAACGCGTTCTGCCGTTGCGCCGTCTGAAACTTCGTTTACGACGACAGCTTCCGTCCCGTCGGTCGAAGAAGGATTTGCTTCCTCTCCCGCAGTTGCCGCGGCTAAAACAGGAGCAGGAGTGTTTTTGCGCTTGAAATAGCTGAGATCTATATTGACCTTATATCTTATAAAGAAGTCTGAAGCAAGTACGACAAACAGGATTATGCCTTGCAGAAGGTCTGCGATATTGGAGTCTATCGCCGTATACGTTGCGCACGCCTGAGTACAGCCGAACTGAAGCACGCTTATCAGAAGGGAAGCGATCAGAACTCCTATCGGATTGAGCCTTGCCAGCCATGCGACGACTATGCCCGTCCATCCGACGTCGTTCGTTATCGTTTCAGACAATGTATGAGAGCTGGAAACGTGGAACGCGCTTGCCATACCGATTATGAAAGCGGAGAAGAACATCGTGCGAAGGATGACCTTTCCTACGTTCATGCCTGCGTACTGGGCTGTGCGTTTGCTGTCGCCTACGACGCATATTTCGTACCCGTGTTTTGTCTTATTCAGATAGATATAGATAAATACCGTGAATAAAAGCGCGATTATGAGCGAGATATTCAGTGAGAACTTTCCTATGCCGATATTTATCATCCACGAGTTTTCTGGTATAAGGTTGAATATCGGGCGTTCGGAATTGGGGTTCAGGAAGAAATCCGTGCCGTGTCTTGTCTGAAAATATTTCAAAAGGTACAGCGCTATATAGTTCAGCATCAGCGTCATCAGCGTTTCGTTGGTGCCGAATTTCACTTTGAGCACAGCCGTAAACAATCCGTATATACCCGCTGCGAGGCCTCCGCCGAGAGCCATAAGGATTATCATCAGTACGGGGCTGAGCGCGCCGTCCATAGCTATGGCTATAGCTGCCGAGGTTATCGCGCCGACGATGAACTGACCTTCGCCGCCTATGTTCCAGAAGCGCATCTTGAACGAAAGAGACAGACCCAGAGAGGTCAGAAGAAGGGGAACGAAAACGATTATCAGGTTTTCTATATTCTTGTATGCGAATCTGTTGCCCAGAGTACCGACGGTAAGCATTTTCGTGTAGAACGAAATAGGATTCACGCCTACCGAAGCTATGAGCAACGCTCCGATAAGAAGAGCGAACACGATAGCTCCGACGTAAATGCCCACGCTTTGCCACTTGTTGGCATTGGCACGCTTGGAAATTCTTATAAGAGGAGCCTTTTTCTTTTTAGTAAGATCTTTTTCAGCCATTTGAAACCTCCTCTTTGACGTTTTCTCCGTCGCCGTAGATCTGAGAATACGGGGTGCCGGTCATCATAAGACCCAGCTGTTCTTTAGTTGATTGATTGTGCTGTACGGTACCCATGACTTTGCCGTGGCAGAGTACGAGTATGCGGTCGCACAGAGCGAGCATGACGTCGAGATCTTCTCCTACGAACAGTACGCCGGTGCCTTTCTGTTTTTCGCGGCTGAGTATGTCGTAAATGCAATAAGAAGAGTTGATATCGAGACCTCTTACGGGATATGCGGTGATTATTACGCGCGGATCGCCTTTTATCTCTCTGCCCAGAAGTACTTTCTGCACGTTGCCGCCCGAAAGTCTGCGTACGGGAGTTTTGTCAACGTCGGGGGTAGAGACTTCGAGTTCTTCGACGACTTTGTTTGCGAGCGCTTTCGCGTTCTTTCTGTCAACGAACGGGTAGAGACGGGGAGAGGGGAGCTTTCCTTTTGCGTTGCGGTAAGTCTTAAGTATCATATTGTCCGCTACGCTCATGCTGCCCGCAAGACCCATACCCAGTCTGTCTTCAGGGATAAAGCTCATCGAAATGCCCATATTGATTATGTCGAGGGGGCGTTTTCCCGCTATGTTTTCGCCGGAATAAAGAATCTCTCCGCTTTTTACGGGGAGAAGACCCGCGATAGATTCGCACAGTTCTTTCTGACCGCAGCCCGAAATGCCCGCGACGCCGAGTATCTCGCCGCTTTTCAGATCGAAAGAGACGTCCTCTATAGCGTTGGTGCCTTCGTTGTTCAGCACTGTGAGACCTTTTATCGAAAGCAGCGTTTCGTCGAAATCCGTCTTTTCGCATTCTATCTTCAGATCGACCTTTTCGCCGACCATGAGTTCGGTAAGAAGCTGTTCGTTCGCGTCTTTCGTGTCGATAGTACCCACGTTTTCGCCCTTTCTCAGGACGGTCACGCGGTCGCTTATTTCAAGGACTTCGTTGAGCTTGTGCGTGATTATTATGATAGCGCAGCCTTTTTCTTTCATCTTGCGCAGGATGCTGAAAAGCTTCTGTATCTCCTGAGTGGTGAGAACGGCGGTAGGTTCGTCCAGAATGAGGATATCGGCGCCGTAATAAAGGACTTTGACTATTTCGAGGGTCTGCTTCTCGCTGACAGCCATATCGCAGACCTTTTTGCGGGAATCGAGATCGAAACCGAAATCACGCGCTATTTTGTTGACTTTCTCGAAACGCGAAGGACTTAAAAAGGCGTTTCTGAAAAAGTTAACGAGTTTATAATTGAGTGCCGAAAGGCACAGTCTTGTCTTGACCTTAAATCTTTGCAGTTTTTGGCTGCGCAGAGAATTTCCGTCGAGTCCGTCGTAAGGATAAAGGGAATCGACGTAGTTGAATTTGGTTTTGAGAAGGAAAGGCTCTTTTTCGACGCCCATCCATATGTTGTCCGCGGCAGTAAACTTTTCTATCAGCTTGAAATGCTGGTGTATCATTCCTATCCCCAGTTTTTTTGCGTCCTCAGGGGAATCTATATACATTTTCGTGCCGTTTATGAATATCTGACCTTTGTCGGGGCGGTAAATGCCCGAAAGCATATTCATAAGCGTTGTCTTGCCGCTTCCGTTTTCGCCGAGAAGGGCGAGTATCTCGCCCCTCCTGACGTTAAGGTCGACTCTGTTGTTCGCGACAACAGAGCCGAAAGTTTTCGTTATATTTTTTAATTGAACAGCGTATTCGCTCATTCTTTTTCTCCGGTTTTGCTTGAAATTATTGTTATTCGTTTACGACTACGCCCTTTACGAAGTAGTTCATAGAGCCCTTGATAACGCCGTCGTCGACCTTGCCTGCGGGAGTACCGTCTGCCTTGAGAAGCGGGGAATCGGTAAGGACTACTTTGCCTTCAGCATCAAAGGAAAGTTTAACGTCGGTGAATACGTCCCATTCGCCGTTGATGATGAGTTCTTTGACCTGAGCGATCTTGTCAGCGGTGCCTTCGGTGCAGTTCTTGGAGAGGGGAGAGATGTCTACGAAGCCTTCTTTGAGACCGCCGTAGTAGATACCGACCTTTTCCATGTAGTTTTCGGGCTCGTTCATAGCGGTTCCGATAGCGAGCTTATAGTAAACGTCCCAGTTCCAGATAGGAGCGGTAAGGTGAGCGTTGGGAGCGGCAGCGGTCATATCGCTGTTGTATCCGCAGCCGTATACGCCCGCTTCTTCAGCAGCCATCTGAGGCTGAGCGCTGTCGCAGTGCTGAGCGATTACTTCGCAGCCGAGGCTGATGAGCTCGTTAGCCGCCTGTCTTTCCTTGGTTTCGTCACCCCAGGTGCCGAGTTCGGAAACGATGATCTGAGCGGTCGGGTTTACGGACTGAACGCCGAGAGCGAACGCGTTGATACCGGAACAGGTCTCAGCATACTGGGTGCCGTAAGCGGAAACGTAACCGATCTTAGCGCCCTGGGTAGCTTTGAGTCCTGCAGCGATACCGGAAAGGTATCTCGCCTGGTAAATTCTGCCGAAGTAGTTGTTGAAAGCAGCGGTATAAGGATCCTCGTCTTCGCCGAGTTCGTCAAGGCTGCTTCTGAATCCGGTAGCATGCGAGAAGATTATGTCGCTGTACTCGGGCTTCTTTGCAGCGTCTGCCATCGCGTCGATGTAGCCGAAGCTGATACCGATGATGATATTGCAGCCCTGTCCCGCGAGGGTGTCGATAGCGTTGGTGACTTTAGTGTAGTCCTCAGGGACGTTGTCGACGATCTTGAGCTGGGCAACGTCAAGACCGAGCTGTTCCATAGCCTTTACGATGCCGTTGTGGTGAGCATATGTATAGCCGGAAGTGTCGCTCTTGCTGTTGATATAGATAGCGCCGACTTTGAATTCGCTTTCGGTATCGGTACAACCGGTGAAAGCGGCGAGAGTTCCGAGGCTCGCTACGATCATTACGAGAACGAGCATGAGAACGGTGAGTTTCTTCTTCATTGTTAAAACCTCCATATATTTGTTATCTTGCGATAACGGATTCCGAAAATAAAAAAACGCGGAAGATCACCCGCGCGCAAACACGATATTGCCGTCGTCCATGCTTTCCACGATCGCGAGGCTTTCTATACGCACTCCCTGAGCGCGCAGTATCTTGCCTCCCGGCTGGAAGCTCTTTTCTATCGCGATAGCCGCGCCCGCAAGGGTAGCGCCCGCTTGCTTTACCAGGTCGATGAGACCGGTGAGCGCCGCTCCGTTGGACAGAAAATCGTCGACGATGAGCACTACGTCGTCCTCTTTAAGATAATCCTTGCTGACGAGTACTTCGTAATCGCGGTTGTGAGTATACGAATGGACTGTGGTCTTGTAAACGGTTTTTGAGATATTGGAAGACGCGCTTTTTTTAGCGAACACCATAGGCACGTTGAAATACTGCGCGCAGATAGCGGCGATGGCTATGCCCGAAGCTTCGATCGTGAGTATTTTGGTCACGCCTGAGTCCTTATAGAGGCGGTAGACCTCTTCGCCTATTGCGCGGAGAATATCGGGATCTATCTGATGATTGAGAAATCCGTCGACTTTGAGAATATTGCCGGGGTAAACGGTACCGCGGCTCTTAATTGCTTCTTCCAGCAGTTGCATAAACTCTTCCTTTAAAGAATATATTACTATTTTAAAGCACGCGCGGGAGTTAAGTCAATGTATTTGTCGGAATTTGGAGAAAAAAATATTATATTGCGTGCGAAGCGTGCGCGCTTATAACTATATATAATTCAGCGGTTTATCCTTAAGCCTTTGGGCAGGTGATTTTTAAGAACGCCTCCGCTTGCTTTTCCCCAGCCGAGGGGGAGCGCGCCCACGGTCACCAGCGTCCAGCCTTCGAGATCGCATGGGAGAGTTTCTCCCATAAGATAGGCGGTAGCTTTTTCGCTTCCTTCTTCGAGGGAAAGCACGTTTTTTACTTCGTCCGCTTTGAGCGAGAGCGCGGAAGAGTGAGAGGGCTCGAAGCGGTCTTTGACCAGTTGTCCCAGTTGTACGCCCGCGCGCAGCACTCTTAATCTCGAAAGATCGGGACAGTCTGCGGGAGCACAGTAGCCGTAGTCGCCGAAAAAGAGGTCGGCGGCGGGTTTTATATTCAGGAATTTGTCGGCGAATTTTTTAAATGCGGCGTCGAAAGCTCTGTTTGAAGCGCGTTTTAACGGTCTGACTTTGCCTTCTTCGCCGTCCGTTTTTATAAACCTCGCGCAGAAATGTCCTTCTCCGCGGGCTAAGTGCGGCATGATCCTGACCGTTCCGTTTATTATTTCCTTATCCGCGTTCACGTCGTAAAGCTCGGGTTGAGGGATATCCGTCTTTATCGGATAAAGCTGAACGTATTCGCATTCTCTTAGTATCGCCGCGACGTTTTCCTCGTTTTCGAGCTTGTTGAAAGTGCAGGTGCTGTAAACGAGAATGCCGCCCTTTTTAAGCATTCTGAACGCGCTTTTAAGTATCTCTCTCTGTCTTGCCGCGCATATCGCGGGGGAGTCTGCTGTGCGTTCATTCGCGGCTTCCTGATTTTTGCGGAACATACCTTCTCCCGAACAAGGCGCGTCGACGAGTATTTTATCGAAAAACCCGTAAAATCTGTCTTCGAGGTCGCGGGGATCTGCGTTGAGTACGACCGCGTTTTTTACTCCCAGCCTTTCTATGTTCTGAGAAAGAGCGTTTGCGCGGGAAGGGACTATCTCGTTGGATACCAAAAGCCCCGTGCCGTTCAGAAGCTCCGCTATCTGAGTGGATTTTCCGCCGGGAGCCGCGCAGAGGTCGAGAACTCTTTCGCCCTCTTTTATATCGAGAGCGGTAACGGGAAAAGTCGCGCTCGCTTCCTGGATATAGTATGCGCCCGCAAGGTGCGCTGCGGTCTTGCCCGCCCTGAAAGAGAACGGATAATAGTAAGCGTTTTTACACCACGGTACTTGAGAGAAAGACACGTCGGGAAACAGGTCTTTAATATCTTTCGTCTTGAGGGTGTTGACCCTTAAAGAGCAGACGGGCTCTTCGGCGTAAGAAGCGAAGAACGCTTTAGCGCCGTTTTCTCCGAGAAGGGAACGCATATCCGATATAAATTGCTTATCAAAGTTTTCCGTCATTATGAAGTCCGCTTTTTAGAAATGTAAATTTTTCCTGCCCGTGTAGGTTAAACGCTGTTTTATCGATCGAGTTTTACCGCGGTCGGGATATGGTTTTCGTATATGAATGCGTACCTGAAACCGCAGGATACCGCCGCCGCTTCCGCTTCTTTAAAATCGGCGCAAAGTCTTGACGGATCGTGTGCGTCTGAGCCGAAAGTTATGAGTTCGCCGCCCAGTTCCTTATATCTCTTGAGTATAGTCGTATCGTGGAAAAGGTCGCATTTCGTACCCTTTGAAGCGGTGTTTATCTCAAGCGATTTTCCTTTGTTTATTATCGCTTTGAGTATCGCGTCGATAATATCGGGAAAATCGCGATAATACAGCTTTTTGTCGGGATAGGTAGAGCAACGCGCTATATATCCCACGTGTCCGATCGCGTCGTAAGCATAGGGCGCGTCGACGCTTTTTAGCACGGCGTCGAGATATGCGCCGTAAGCCTGTTTTTTAGTCCGCGCGTCGAAATATTCTCTGAAATAGACGTCCACGCCTTCCACTATGTGCACGGAATTTATCACGTAGTCGGTCGGATAAGAGTTCTGGACGTCGAGGTAAAGAGCGTTGGCTTCGGGCGCATAGCCGTATTCGAGAGAGTCGGCAAGATATATCTTGTCCGCATACTTTGCTTTAAGCGCGGTCATCTCCGCCTTGCGGGAAGCGAGGTCTATCTGTCTTACCCAGCTGAAACCGGGAAGGGCGACGCAATCCTTGTCGCAGTGATCGGTCACGGCGAGGTATTTAAGTCCTTTTGAAATAGCGGCTTTTACCAGCTCTTCGAGAGCGGGCACGCCGTCGTGAGAGTAATCTGAATGAGTGTGAGTGTCAAATAAATATTCCATAAATCAAAGTATAAAGCCGACGCGGGAAAAAGTCAATTATCCCGCGCATATACGCGCGCTTGACAGTATGCTTTAAGAGGTGTTATCATTTTGAAAACGGGAGGCGAGTATGTCCGATCTGAAAAACAGCTGGGATAAATTGCTTGAGCCGCAGTGGCAAAGCGACTATATGGGTAAGCTGCGCGAATTTCTTCGCGCGCAGTACAGGACGCATACGGTTTATCCGCCCAAAAGCAAAATGCTGGCGGCGTTCGAAAACACGGCTTACGAGGACGTAAAGGTCGTTATCCTCGGTCAGGACCCTTATCACGGCGCGGGACAGGCGAACGGGTTGTGCTTTTCAGTCGGAGAGGGGGTCAAATGTCCCCCGTCGCTCGTCAATATCTATAAGGCGCTCGAATACGATCTGGGGATAAAGCCCACCGAAAACGGCGATCTCCGCGGCTGGGCAAAGCAGGGCGTGCTTTTGCTCAACAGCGTGCTGACCGTCCGCGCAGGAGAGGCGCAGAGCCACGCGGGAAAGGGTTGGGAACGTTTTACCGACGAAGTGATAGAGCTTCTCGACAAATCGCCGTCGCCTATGGTCTTTATGCTGTGGGGCGGTTACGCAAAGGCGAAAGGGAAGCTGGTAAAAAATCCTCAGCATCTGGTGCTTACCAGCGTGCATCCCAGTCCGCTTTCATTTTATCAGGGCTTTTTGCAATGCAGGCATTTTTCAAAAGCCAACGCGTTTCTTGAGTCGAAAGGGGTAAAGCCTATAGACTGGAGCAAGCGTTCTCTTCAGGAGTACGAAAACGGGCTGAAATGATTTTTACGGGATTTAAGGAAATCCGTAATACGGCGGCGGAGCGTAGTAATCGCTTCCGCCTTTTTTATTGTCCTGCGACTGGGAATTAACGGGGGTCGGGCGGGCGCCTTTGTCTTTTCCGTTGTCGATATGCCCGCTTAACGTTTCGTCTTTGCTTTCTTGCCGTTCACCGTTTTGTTCACCGTATTGAGGGTAAAGTTGTGAAAGGATATCTTTTTTGCCTGCATTGCCGCCGTCGGTCTCTGTTTTCTGAAAAGCGCGGTTTTCCGCGCCCGAATTCTGTTTCAGAAGAGAAGCAAGCAGTTTTGTCATCATGTCTGACTCCTCTTTTTTATCCGTATTTGTCAGAAAGGCTCCGCTTAATGCAAATTTCTTCATTTTACGATTTCTCCCCGCGCAAAATTATCGCGAAAAATAATTGCATATTGTTTTTTTATATACTATAATAAATTATGCGCGTACGGTTTTATAATGCCATAAAAATCGGAAAATGACGTTTAAGCCGCGCGAAAGACAGTCAATAATCACAACAGGAGTATGATATGACAAAGACTAAAAAGATAGCTTTGATCCTTACGGTAGCGCTCGTTATCACCGCGCTTCTCGCAGGCTGCCAGAGCTATAAATGGGGACCCGTAGGAACTACGGACGGAAATGCGGACGTTATCAACAACGGTTCGCTCGCCGTACAGCAGGGTAAGTATCTGTACTATATCAACGGTATGGATGCCACTTCCAATATTTCCAAGCCCGAGGACAACTATTTCGGCAAGGCTTCCGTCAAGGGAAGCATCATGAAGAGCGAGATCGCTGAAGACGGCTCTCTGAAAAATACCGCGGTAGTCGTTCCCAAGATGTTCTACACCGGATACACAAGCGGCGGCATCTACATTTTCGGCGACTGGATCTACTATGTGACCCCGACGACCAAGACGGATAACAGCGGCGTTGTTCAGGTCGATTACCTCGAATATTACCGCACTAAGACAGACGGCACCGAGACCCAGCAGATAACCATGGTCGAAGGCTCTTCAGTCGAATACGTGTTTACCGACGACGCGCTTTTGTATTACACGTCTTCCACCCTGTACAAGGTAGGATATACCGCGGATAAGGTCGACAAGGACGCGACCGTCATCGCTGAGAACGTAACCGACGTGCTTTTCAACCACGCTTCCACCTACAAGAAAGGTCAGAGCAGTATCGAAGATTACGTTTATTACACTCAGAGCTACGACAGCGATTCTCTTCTGAACGGAAATAAGGTCTACGCTACGAACGGCGGCGAGCCCGTGCTTCTCGTAGACAGCAAGACTTACGGCGCCAACGGCGCTGACGCAAGCAAGGATAAGCAGTTTACGTTCACCCTCGTAAAGGCGGCTAACGAAAGCGACGGAGTAGTGGTATATTACAGCAAGACATCTACCGTGAACGGCGCTTCGGAAACGGCAGGCACTTTTGCTGTCAAGTTCAGCGGCGAAAAGCCCGCGTTCGATACGACCAAAGAGGTCAAGGTAGCGAGAGACGCGCTGACTTCGATAACTCATATCGGTCTCGACAACGGCGTTCTCGTAGCAAGCGCTGCGGCATCTTACGTCTATATAATGACTGAGGACGATATCCAGGTAAAGAAACCGCTGACTTTCAGCGCGACCCCGACCGTACTTAAAGCCGATGTCACAGAGGAAGGCATAACGCTTTATTACGTTATTTCCAATAAGCTGATGAAGAAGGTCATTACCGACGTAAACGCGCTCAGCACTGAAAATCAGCCCGTTGAGATAAACATGAGCGGCGCTGAGATAAACGCTACATGGCTGGCTCCCGCGTTCGTGAACGGTTGCGTATACTATATCGACAACACTTACAGCTACACCTTCTTTATGAATCTTGACGACTTTAAGTTCGAACCCAACGACGTTAAGCTTCTTGAGGGTAAGATCGCAAGCGGTTACGAAAAGTCCGACAAGACTGAGGACGGCACGATACCCAAGTTTATGACGGATACGGACAAAGAGACTTATATCACCAACAATCCCAAAGAGGAAGAATAAGTCGGATATCTGAAACGATAACGTGACCCGCAGCTTTATTCTGCGGGTCTTTTTTTATATGTTTGACACGATAAAGGAATTTGACACGTTTGCTTCGAAAATCTACTGTTTCAGACTGTGTTTGCATTATCCATTTCATATAAGAGGTCTTAACGAGCATTTAAAGTCGAGCAGTTATCTTATGCCAGACCAGAATAATACAAACCAGCCCTAAGGCGCCCGCGTGGCGGGAACAGTAGTCGCTGTCGCGTACAGTTGTCTGTATCAAATAGCTAAGCTTTTTTGTTTACACCATAGGCTTTGAACACATACTTAAATCATCGCCTGAGGGTGCCCGCAGTTTTAAGCTGTATTTACTCGTACTTAATTGTATAATGCTGATCCTGTTAATGCTCCACGGTCGCGGGGCGACTCCCGTATAGGCTTCGCTAAGCGTAAACAGCAACGATACGCGACAGCCGACTAATGCTCCCGCCACGCGGGCGACAGCCGATCAATGCTCCCTGGTCGCGGAGCGACTGCCGTATAGGCTCGCTAAGCGTAAACAGTAACGATACGTGGGCAGCCGACTAATGCTCCCCGTCACACGGGGACAAGGCATTTAACACAGTAGCTACGTAAATTTGCCGCTTTAAACCTTGTTCGTATTATTCTGGTCTGGTAT
>DVNX01000095.1 GCA_018714045.1 Candidatus Ornithoclostridium faecavium | reverse complement strand
TGCGGCATTTGCCTTGTATCAACAAAAATTTGCCGGCTTAAAACTGCAGGGCACCCTCAGGCGATGATTTTTAGTGAGTGTTTTAGCGAGGCGAGTGCAGATAATATTATAATATTTTCAAGGGAGAATCGTTAAAAAACACACAAAAGGCGCGCCTCAGGGCTGGTTCGTATTATTCTGGTCTGGTATGGCGCGACTGCCCTTTAAGCGAACTCAAGGACGGGTTTTCGTCTGTCCTTTCTGACGACGACTGCGCCTGCTTTATAATATCCGTCGACGGACAAGCCGTCGGTTTCGCTCAATGCGGACTCAGGCGCGATTACGTAGAAGGAACAAACTCCTCTCCCGTAGGCTATCTCGAAGGGATTTTCGTTGAAAAAGCCTTCCGCGAAAAAGGCTACGCAAAAGAACTTCTGCTCGCCTGCGAAAATTGGGCGCGCGCGCAAGGTTGCCGCGAATTTGCAAGCGACTGCGAACTGACAAATAAAGACAGCCTCTCCTTTCACTTGAAGACAGGCTTCAAAGAAGCCGGCAGAATAATCTGTTTTGTAAAAAAACTATAAACGTAACGAAAAAAAGTCGACGCTAGCGTCGCTTTTTTTGTTTAGTCGATACTATTTAATTTAAACCATATTATTTTTATACGCTTCCGTCGGGCTGTTGTCCGTCATGCAGTTTCCATTTACACTCGCCCGTCTCTGCATTGCTGAAAACTGCGGTAAAAGAAGATTCTTCCGGGCTGCACGCGTAAATGCCGAAAGATATTTCCCCTCCCGCCTTGCTCAGATGACATATCCTCATTATATTGAACGTTATGCCGTCAAAAGAATATTCTATGCAAAAATCGTTTTCTCTACGACTCAGCCTGTACCATATCTCTTTAAAGGCAGCCGGTATCGCCTGTATCGCCCAATCCGAATATCCTGCGTTGGTAACTACGCTGCCCAGGTTCTGAGTCTGCCCGTCTTCGTATTCTGCTGAAGCTTTGAGCCAGTTTTCGCTGTCCAAATAAACTATGACGCCGCACTGATCAAACCTGTGCTTTGAGTTGAACCGGGTTTTTACAGTAAACGAAAACTGTTGTATATCTGTCTTTGTCTGTAATACGGGAGCGTTATCGTTCCTGAATTTATAATACGTTCTCTGCCATAGATCGGTATGCGGCATAGTGGTTATCTCTATTTTGTCATTGCCTATCCTGAATTGTTCAGGCTTTCTTGTCCAGAAAAGTTCTTGTTCAATAAATCTCATAAAATCTCCTTTCACGGCTTTATCGCGACTTTGATCACGCCGTCCTTTCTGTTTTCGAAAACGTCGTACGCTTTTTCTATGTCTTTGAGTGCAAAGGTGTGGGTGATGAGCGGGATTGCGTCAATCTTGCCTGCGGATATCAGAGAAAGTATCTCAGCGCATTTGCAGCCGTCCACGCCGCCCGTCCTGAAGGTCAGGTTTTTGCCGTACATGTCGGGAAGTGGCAGGATCTGAGGCTTGTCGTACATCGCGACGACGACCACGGTCGCGTTGGGGCGCGCGCACTTCCAGGCGAGTTCAAAGGTGTTTTCAGCTCCCGCAACTTCGAACACGACGTCCGCTCCTCCTCTTTCGCACGTCGTCTTTATATAGCTTTCGACTTCTTCGGGAGAGACGGTTTCCGCCGCAGGACATACCCTCTTTGCAAGCTGCCGCCTGCTCTCTTCCTTTTCGCAGACTATTATCCTTCCCGGCTCTTTGAGCGCGACTGAAAGCAGAGTGCAGATGCCGGTCGGACCTGCGCCGATGATAAGCGCGGCATCCCCTTTTTCTATACCCGAAATATCCGCCGCCCAGTAGCCGGTCGCAAGGATATCCCCGACGAAAAGCGCCTCTTCGTCGCTGACGTTATCAGGGATTTTTGTCAAGCCCGTGTTTGCAAACGGCACTTTTGCATACTCTGCCTGCAATCCGTCAATACGGCACCCGAGCGCCCAGCCGCCGTTCTTGTCCGTGCAGTTGTTGACATAGCCCCTCTTGCAGAAAAAGCACTCTCCGCAGAACGTCTCCACATTGATCGCGACCCTGTCGCCCGGCTTGACGTTGCTTACTTCCGCACCGACTTTTTCTACCACTCCGACCGCCTCGTGTCCTACCGTTATACCCTTGACCGCGCGCGGCACGAAGCCGTGCCTGATATGCAGATCGCTGGTGCAGATACTCGCGAGAGTTATCCTGACTATCGCGTCTTTAGGGTCTGTGATAACGGGTCTTTCTCTTTCTTCAAGCGCGAAGCGCTCTTTGTCCTTATAAACGTATGCAAGCATTATCTTCTCCTTACTGACCGTTCTCCGTTTTCAGACGAACGGGCCGGATCCCCCACCCTATTATCATAGCACATTCGCCCGACCTTTACAATACCGCGCATTGCCTCGATGAGACCGCGCGGGGTAAACAAAACGTACTTTTGCCCGCCGCAAGCCTTTTCGGACACGAAAAAACCGCCCCGAAGGGCGGTCTTTATCTTTGCGTCTTACTTCTTCACGAGCACTTTCTTGAGCTGTGCGAATCTGGGGAGACCGTCCTCGAGAGGAGCCTTGCAGTCGCCCTGGATGAGCGGAAGCGCGTAGTCGATATATTCCTGAGAAAGCATCGTACCGTTGTTGATTATCCAGGTGTCGGGAACTTTCTTTTCAGCGTTAGCCGCCTTAGCGACGCTCATAACGCCGACCTTGCACTTATACTTGCCGCTGCTCATATCTCTCTTCAGGATGACCATCTTGTCGGTGGTGCCCTTTACAGCGTACTTGACAGCAGCCGCGCCTGCCTTGAAAGCTTCTTCGACGTCGGTCTTGGAAGCGAGGTGCGCGCCGCATCTCTGCATAAGGCTGAACTCTACCGCACGGGTCTTGCAGCCGAACTCAGCTTTGCACATATTAGCGAGAGCCGCGCCTACGCCGCCGAGCTGTGCGTGACCGAAGCTGTCGCGAGCGAGGTTGTCGCCTGCGAGGACTTCGGCGATGAGCTTGCCGCTTGCGTCGGAAATACCTTCGGAAACAGCTACCATGCACTTGCCGCCGTTCTTCTCCATTACCGCTTTAACGTCGTTCTTGAACTTGTCAACGGAGAACGGAACTTCGGGGAGATAGATGAGGTCTGCGCCGAGACCCTTGTAATTAGCAAGGCTTGCCGCAGCCGTCAGCCAGCCTGCATGTCTGCCCATGATCTCAACTACGGTGATCATCGGGGTGTCGTAAACGTTAGCGTCCAGCTTAAGCTCCATCATCGTGGTAGCGACGTACTTAGCCGCGCTGCCGTAACCGGGGCAATGATCGGTGCCGAACAGGTCGTTGTCGATGGTCTTGGGTACGCCGATGACTCTGCATTCCCAGCCCGACTTCTTCATGAACTTGCTTACCTTGTTGCAGGTATCCATAGAGTCGTTACCGCCGTTGTAGAAGAAATAGCGGATATTGTATTTCTTGAATACTTCGAGAAGTCTCTTGTAATCGGTATCGTCAACCTTTTCGGGCTTGAGCTTATATCTTACCGAACCGAGAGCGGACGACGGGGTGTTTTTAAGGAGCATGAGCTCTTTCATGTCCTCTTCTCCGATATCGTAGAATTCT
Source organism: Candidatus Ornithoclostridium faecavium (assembly GCA_018714045.1). GTDB lineage: Bacteria > Bacillota > Clostridia > Christensenellales > UBA3700 > Ornithoclostridium > Ornithoclostridium faecavium. The sequence goes on along the minus strand of DVNX01000095.1, from coordinate 7,650 downwards.
TCGTTGAGTACGCCTCTGATACCGTGCGCCGCACCGTATACCTTAGTGATGCAATCCTGCTTGAGCGCTTCGATGAAAACGCCAGCCGCAGAAGAGTTGATAACCGACGTGGGGCCGCCGGACTGACCGAACATACAAGCGCCGACCAATTTTTCCATAATATATTATCCTCCGATAAATTGTTTTTGTATTTCGCCCGCAATAAAGCGGCTTTTGCCTTTATTGTTTTTTCGTGCCCGTGTCTGTTAAGGGCGTTTTTTACATGCTCAGTATCCTGGTACGGTTGTAAAGATCGGTCTGGAACTCTCTCTTCATCTTGAGCGCCTCGCCTATCTCTTCGTCGATTATCGCGTTGTTGCGGATGCCGACTACTCTGCCGCCCTTGCCTTCGAGAAGAAGGTCTACCGCTCTCATGCCGAACTGCGCCGCGAGGACTCTGTCCTGATTGGACGGCGCGCCGCCTCTCTGGATATATCCGAGGGTCGTCGTCTTTATAGAACCCGTAACGCCCTGCTCTTTGAGCTTAGCCTTGAGTTCTTCAGCCTTGCAGACGCCTTCCGCAAGCACGATTATATCGCTGGTCTTGCCTATCCTCTGATTGAGTTTAATGCTCTTTACCACGGTCGCGAGATCGAACGGAACTTCGGGAACGAGTATGAGTTCCGCGCCGCCGCCGAGACCCGCGTAAAGCGCGATATCGCCGCACTTTCTGCCCATGACCTCTATGATGCACACTCTGTCGTGAGAAGTCATAGTATCGCGCAGGTTGTTTATCGCGTTAAGCACCGTATTGACCGTCGTGTCGAAACCGAGCGTATAGTCGGTATAAGCGAGGTCGTTGTCTATCGTGCCCGGTATGCCGATGACCTGCGTGCCGAAATTGTCGTAAAGATCTTTCGCGCCTCTGAACGAACCGTCGCCGCCGATGACGACCAGCCCGTCTAAGCCGTAAGCTTCCATATTGTCGACCGCCTGCGACATATATTCGAGCTGTTTAAACTCGTCGCAACGCGCGGTCTTGAGGATAGTGCCGCCCCTCTGTATGATGTCCGATACCGAACGGCGGTTCATCTGATTGATATGATTGTTGATAAGTCCTACGTAGCCGCGTTCTATGCCGTATACGTCAAGACCTTTGTTGAGCGCGTATCTGACTACCGCCCTGATGCAGGCGTTCATGCCGGGTGCGTCGCCGCCGCTCGTCAAAACTCCGATTCTCTTCATAATGCCTCCGATAAGCGCGGGTTCACTCTCCGCAAACCACTACGCCGTGTTTGGTGTAGATCTCAGCTTTCCCTCTTATCTTTATAGCCGAAGTCTTTTCCGTAAACTGCATCACGACGACCTCGTTCTTGTCGAGATTTTCAGTATGATGCGGTTTAGTATTGTCGCCGCGCGTAAGCCCGATTATCTGAACGGGACTCGCCAGCGCCTTTATTACTATGTAATCGTCGGTCAGAAAATTCTTGTCTTCCATTTTTGCTCCTTTCGATACGCCAATAGGATTATATCAAATAACTTGTCAAAACTCCATTGTTTTGCTCAATTTTTTGATATTTTGCGCCGCAAAGCGCGGTTTTTAAGCATTTTTCCGTTATAAGCCTTCAAAGCGCGGTCATTTTTTCTTTGCCGTCTTTACGCACGCTTCGCCGAGAAGCCCTTTGAGCTGAGATACCAGCGCGCCGTTTATGTCCGCTTTTTCCTTACATTTATACAGCTTTCCGTTGAACTGGACGAAGGTCTCCACCTTGCCGGGAGAAAGCCTTAAAAGAGATTCCACGTCCTCGTACTGCTCGTTGGAATCGACCTTTACGTAAAGCACGTCTCTGGTCTCCTCTTCTTTCTCCTCTTCCTCTTCGCTTTCAGCCGTATTTTCCAGAAGCTGGACGTCCATGGCGACTATGCTCGCCCTCTCCTCTTCTAAGTTGAGCCTTCCCGTTATCCTCACTATCGCGTCGTCGGGGATTATGTAGTGCACCTTTGCGAACACGTTGGGGAAGAATACGACCTCTATCGTAGCGTGCAGGTCTTCCAACATGCCGTAGCCCATCAGCTTGCCCGACTTGGTGACCTTGGGAGTGACTTTGCTGAGCATTCCGCAGACGGCGACCGTCTTTTCGTTGTACGAATTGATAAGGTCGAGGAAGCCGTTGTCGCCGAAATCCCCTTCCGCGCCCTCGTCTTCAGTCTTTTCTCCCGCGCGGATATTGGCTATCTCTTCAAGGTATTCCGCAAGCGGTTTAAGAGAGAACGGCTGTTTTTCCAGTACCTCTTTCCACTCGTCGAGAGGATGACCCGAAAGGTATACGTTGAGCGCCTCTTTTTCGTTGTCGAGGAGCACTTTGGGCGGAAATTCGGGAAGCGAAGGCACGTCGTCCGTCTTTTCCTCTTCCATAAAGTCGAACAGAGAAAGTTGTCCGCTGCCCTGCTTTTTCTTCTCGTACGCCGAAAGGTTGAGCATACCTTCGTAGCACGCCATCAGCGACGCGCGGGTATAGCCGAAGCTGTCGAACGCGCCCGCCTTTATCAGGTTTTCGAAGATACGCTTGTTTATCGTGCCTGCGGGGAGCCTTGACAGCATATCCGATATGCTCTTGTATGGTCCGTTCTTTTCCCTCTCATCGACCAGCGTCTTCATTGCCGCTTCGCCGACGTTCTTGATGCCGCCGAGTCCGAAACGCAATCCGCCGTTTTCCGTCTTGAACACGGCGCGCGACTTGTTGATATCGGGCGGATATATCGTATAGCCCTTGTCGCGCAGATAGGTCAGATATTTCTGCACCTCGTCCGCGTTGGTTATGCGGTTGTTGATGACCGCCGCGATGAATTCTATATTGTAGTAGCGCTTGAAATACGCCGTTTCGTACGCAAGCACCGCGTAAGCCGCCGCGTGCGACTTGTTGAACGCATATTTCGCGAAGTTCTCCATTTCGTCGAATATCGCGTTGGCTACGTCCTCGTCCACTCCGCGTTTGAGCGCGCCGTCTATGTGCATCTTCTCGTCGCCGTACAGGAATATCTGACGGTGCTTTGCCATGACGTCGGGCTTTTTCTTACTCATCGCGCGGCGGAGAAGATCCGCGCTTCCGAGAGAATATCCCGCCAGCACCTGAACTATCTGCATGACCTGTTCCTGGTAAACGAGAGTGCCGTAAGTCATGTTGAGTATAGGCTCTAAGGCGGGGTGCTTGTAGGTTATCGTCTCAGGGTTATTCTTCGAGCGCAGATAATCGGGTATCGCGTCCATAGGACCCGGACGGTACAGGGATATTCCCGCTATGATATCTTCCAGGCTCTGCGGGCGAAGCTCCTGCATGAACTTTTTCATGCCCGTGCTTTCAAGCTGGAACACCGCGTCCGTTTCGCCCGTGCCTATCAGTTTGTACACCTCGGGGTCGTCGTAGCCCAGTTTCTGGAAATCTATCTCGACGCCGAAGTCTTCTGTTATGTACTGTCTCGTCTTGCTGACGTCGGTAAGCGTTTTAAGTCCCAGGAAGTCCATCTTGAGCATACCCATAAGCTCGACTTCTTCTTTCTGGAACTGGGTCGTGATATCCTCGCCGTTTCTCTGAAGAGGGACGAAATCGGATATGACTTCCTTGCATATGACGACGCCCGCCGCGTGCTTGGAACAGTTTCTCGGCATGCCCTCTATGCGCAGAGCCATGTCGATGACGTTGCGAAGAGTCGGGTTTTCGTTGTACATCTGTACTACTTCGGGCGAATACAGCTTTTTGTCGTCCTCGTTGCCCGTCCTGCCCAGTACTTTGTCCAGCGTTACCTTGGGGTCGTTGGCGATCGCCTTGGTCAGCTTGTTGACGTCGGGAAGGGGTACGTTGTAGACGCGCGCGACGTCCTTTATCGCGCCTTTCGCCTTCATCGTACCGAGAGCGAGTATCTGACAGACCTTATCGGACCCGTACTTTCTCGTGACGTACTCTATTACCTCGCCGCGCCTTTCGAAACAGAAGTCGACGTCGAAGTCGGGCGGCGATTCTCTTTCGGGGTTGAGGAAACGCTCGAAAAGAAGGTTGTATCTGAGCGGGTCGACGTTGGTGATATGGATTGCGTACGCGATAACGCTGCCCACGCCGCTTCCTCTGCCCGCGCCGACGGGTATGCCGTGCTGACGCGCGTAATTTATAAAGTCCCAGACGACCAGATAGTAGTCCGCGAAACCTTTGGTGATGATGACGTTGAGCTCTTTTTCCGCTCTCGCCCTGAGCTCGTCCGAAATGCTGCCGTAACGCTCGATAAGCCCGTCGTAAGCCATCTTTCTCAGGTACTCCGCGGGGGTAAGTCCGCCCGGCGGCACGTACGGCGGCTGAAGATCCTGCTTTTCTATGGTCACATGGCATTTGTCCATGACTTCTATCGTATTCGTCACCGCTTCGGGACACCAGGAGAAAAGCTCCATCATCTCTTCGTACGTCTTCATATAGAATTCGTCGGTATCGAATTTCATGCGCGACGGGTCGTCTATCGTCTTGCCCGTCTGTATGCACAAAAGCACGTCCTGCATCTCTGCGTCCGCTTTTTCTATGTAATGCACGTCGTTGGTCGCGACGACCTTTACGCCTATCTCGCGCGCGAGGCGGACGAGAAGCGGATTTATCTTCTTCTGTTCGGGTATTCCGTGATCCTGAAGCTCGATATAAAAATCGCCCTCTTCGAACATATCGCGAAGCATTATAGCGTAATTTTTCGCGCCCTCGTAGTCGCCCGCCAGCAGAAGTCTGGGTATCCTGCCCGAAAGGCACGCCGAACAGCAGATGACGCCCTTCGTATGCTGTTTCAGAAGTTCTAAGTCTATGCGCGGCTTATAGTAGAAGCCGTCCACGTACGCCTTGCTGTCCATCTGGACGAGGTTGCGGTAACCGTCGTTGTCCTTTGCGATCAGAAGAAGGTGGTTGAAGTCGGAAGGTCTGCCCGCCTGCTCGTACATGTTTTCGCAGGTGTAGAATTCGCAGCCGATTATCGCCTTTATCCCCAGATCCTTGCACGCTCTGTACGCCGTGAATACGCCGAACATATTGCCGTGGTCGGTTATCGCCACGCCCGGCATACCCTTTGCCACCGCCGCTTCGAGAAGGGGGAAATGCTTGCCCTTTGTAAGTCTCGCCGCGCCGTCCAGAAGGCTCATATCCGTGTGAACGTGCAGATGCACGAACGGCTTTACGGGAGGTTTTTCGGGCTTATCGTCCTTTTTCTCTTTCTTTTGTTCGGGCTCCGCAGCTTTTTCGGCGCTCTGCTCAACGGCTTTGTCCGCTTCCTGCGCGACTCCTTCTTTATTTATATCCTTTTCTTCTTTCTTTATCTCTTCAGCCATATTACTTTCTCTCCCCCAGCTCGGTTATCTTCACCAGTCTGTGATTGAGCCCGCTCTTGCTTATGCCCATTATCTTCGCCAGCTCTCCCAGCGTTTCCTTGCGGTACTTCAGCCTCATTTCGCAGGTCTCTTTGAGCCTATCGTCCAGCTTATCGTATTCTCCGCTCGCTTTCAGGTTTTCGATAGCCTCTACCTGCCGCATGATATTGGTCTGGCTTTTGTCTATATTCGCCATTTCGCAGTTGGTCTGGCGGTTTACGTTTCCGTTCGCGGAGCGCGTTATACTGGCGACCGTAGTCTTTATCACGCTGTCCGTCGCGCCCAGAAAAGCCAAGATATCGCTTACCGCCTCTGCGGATTTAGCGTATACGCTGTAATAGTTGCCCTTTTTCGAAATGTGAGCCGTGAGTTCGCACCTGTTGAGAAGATCGACGAAAGCCGTCGCCGCGTCCTCTCCGAAAAACAGAAATTCTATATGATAACCTACGCTCTTTTCCTGTATCTTGTCCGACGGTATGTACGCGCTTCCGCCCGCAAGGAAAGCCCCTCTCGCGTACGCCGCCGCGCACGTGCGCGACTTTATCCCTTCCGTATCGCCGAGGTCTGTCACCGCCCTGCCTTCGCTGACGCAGGAAAATATCTTCGCCGCCTCTCCGCCCTCGGCTTTCACGTAGTAGCCCTTGCCCTCTCCGCTGCCGAATTCTATTTCCGCGCCGACCAGCTCTTTTATAAGCGATACCGCGGTGACTATCGGCAGTCTGTTCTTGCTTTCGAGGACGAGATAACTCTTTCCGCTCTCTATGCTTATCGAGCCCAGACACTTGACCAGCGCGCAGAGGTATTCTCTTCTTTCGCTTTCGTGGTCGTCGTTCGTCAGAAGGATCTGCTGTCTGACTTCTTCTGTTATGTTCATACAGTCAGCCCCCTTCTGAATACTACGGGCTTGTCCGATATATTGACTATCTCGTTGTCGGTAAGCCCCAGTTCTTCTGCTAAACTTATCGCGTAATCGCACTTCCCGACGTTGACGGGCTTGTGCGCGTCGCTGTTTATCACGAATTTCGCGCCCGCCTTCAACGAAGCTTCCAGATCCTTAAGATCGGGAATGCGGTGACGGGAAGAAAGCTCCATATACGTGCCCGTCTCAGCGCACGCCGCCGCTATCGCCGCGCAGTCCACGTCCAGTCTGAAACCGGGGTGAGTGAGTATGTCCACCTTGTTTTCAAGCACGCATTTTATCGTAGCGTCCGTATTGTAAGCTATCCTTTTTGCGCTGTTCTTGCAAAAGATATGCAGAAGCCCGTTGAACGGCAGTCCGAAATAATCGGTAAACTTTTTCTGATACGCCGTAAGATGAAATCCGACGAGAAGAAGATCGAGCTTTTCCGCCTGCTCCTCAGTTACGTCTATCTCCCCTCTCGGACTTATTATGTTGGCTTCGAGACCCGACAGCACGCGTATCTTGCGATACTCCTTGTCCGCCGCCTTAACGTCCTTTACGAGGTCGTCTATCTTATCGGGCTTTACCCCGACGATAGGATGGTTTTTCGCATGATCGGTTATCGCCACGGCGCGCATACCCAGGCTGAGCGCGTTGACCGTGTTGTCGACAACGCTTCCCGTGCCGTGAGAATATCTTGTATGGGTATGAAAGTCTGCGGTAATTTTCATAGGTACTCCTCTTAATAAAGACGTCGGTCTTTTTATTATATACCAAAGCCGCGACTTTTTCATCTTATCGCCTGTTATTTTTAAAATTTTACATGTTTTATACCGTACCCGAAAATGCCGACACGCCCTGAGCCGCGACTTTTACGCGTCTTTTGACGATGCTCCCTTGAAAATATGTATACTATTATCTGCGGTCGCCCCGCCAAAACACACATTAAAATTCGCTGCCTCAGGATGCTTACAGTTTAAAGCAAAAAACTTTGTTCAACGCTTTGTTTAAAATCAGAACTCATACGACGCCGCTTTAAACCGTGTCTGCATTGTTCGGGTACGGTATGCCGTTCAGTTGCGGGGTGTCCGCGGTAATGGTCGGCTATCGGCGGTGTGACCGCGGCAATGGTCAGCTGTCGCGGGTTGTAACTTGTTGCATTACGCGAAGCCTGTACGGCAGTCGCCCCGCGACCCCGTGTGACGGGAGCATTGGTCAGCTATCGGCGGTGTGACCGCGGCAATGGTCGGCTGGCGCTTGTTGATACTTGTTACGAAAAGCGAAGCCTGCACTGCTGCCGCCACGCGGCTGTGACCGCGGCAATGGTCAGCTGTCGGCGGGGTGCCCGCGGCATTAGTCGGCTGGCGCTTGTTGATACTTG
>DVNX01000094.1 GCA_018714045.1 Candidatus Ornithoclostridium faecavium | reverse complement strand
CTACCTGTAATAAATTACGCGCGACGCGTTCGTGCTCGTAGAGCTTTGCGACACTCTCGAAACAAGCTGATAAAGCGTATAAACTTACTGTCGCAATCCCCCGGCGGAGTCACATTCTGGTGACTTTACCGTCCATCTCACCCGTGTTTAAAATATTGTTCGCTACGCTCCAATCTTTCACCCGCTGCACGCGACCGGGTGTAACCCGGCGCATTACAGGATTTACGTTATGACGGTATTTTTACCTTATGCCGCTTTTTAATATTCCTGCCTGCCGACAAGATAGTCTATGGTAGTATTGAAATAATCGGCAAGCGCCCACAGACTGGCTATACACGGCTCTTTTTTACCAAGCACCCACGCGCTGACCGTATTCTGCTTTACTCCGATCTTTGCCGCAAGTTTGACTTGATTGAGCCCCTGCTCCGTCATTAATTCCTTTATTCTCTCAGCGATTATAATTTTCAATTTTTTTCTCCTTTTACACGGTTTCAGTTGACATATTAGCACCATGGTGATATCATTATCAGCAGATAGCACCTTGGTGCTATAAAGGAGGAGGTTTATGAAAAAACAATTTGCAGTCATTCTTATTTTACTTGTGCTTCTGTCAGCCATTTTTGTATCGTGTGACAGCGACGTTTCTTGTTCCGAAATGCTCAACCGCGTTCTCAACTCTGAAAGTATCACCGTAAAATGCAACGGGAATACCATATTTATGAAGGACAAAGATACGATATATTGGCGATACGTCTACGATTACGGATACGATGAATACTACTTTGAAAAGAATTCCACTGGGAGCGGTTACGTGTACTGTAAAGAATACGGCGAAAGCTGGGTAAAAGAACCCATGTCTGACTCAGATTATTCCGAATACGTTAAAATGATCTCAGATTCTTATGGCATTGATGAACACGCATATACTTTATTGAAGTACGTTTACAATAATTTCGACACCGTAATGGTCTTAAACGAGGACGAATACATAATGGCAACTACCGCTTTCGATATGGTTAAAAATCTTAAAATGTCCAACAGCAAGTCTACTCTTTATGCTTCGTTCAATTTATATTCAACCTATTACAGGGTAGAATTTTTCTCGATAGACAACACTGATGTCGACGTTCCCGATTCAGTCTTAAAAGCGCCTGTCGGATCGATATCGCTACCCTGATTGAAACGAATAAGCGCCCGTTCAGGGCGCTTTTGTTTTGATTGCGTAAGCCTTTCAATACAGAATATAAGTAAAGCCGCGAAGTTTTGTCGGCTGCTGACAATACGTTAATCATTTATCTATGAGCAATTTTCCATACACATTTTATAATGCTTTATATTTTTTGCGGAATCAACTAAAACGCAAAATTTTTTTATAAGTTTTTTGCCGTAACATAAACCTTATTTTCTGCATACTATATAGTGTACAAAAGATGAAGCTACCTTTCAGTCATAAATATCCTCTACCCGGCAAAAGCTAAAATACGCGGGGAGCGAAAACGCTCCCCGTTAAGTTTTGCCGATACTGATATTATGGCGATATTCTTTTTTGTGTAATTCCAGTGATCTTTAAAGAAATCACAAAGGCGCGACCTCGACGCCGCAGATAAGGCGGGCGCGCTCTTCGAGGAGTTTTTGTCCTTTCTCGTCGCCGCTTCTGACCAAAAGTAGTTTTTCATTACCGAAACACTCTTCGGGCGCGACTTTATAAAGCTGTCTGACAACTCCTCCTGCGCCGCTGACCACGTTGAAAGCATAGCGTTTCTTTATATATTCTTCGAGATAAGCGTAATGAGTGCAGCCTATTACAACAGAGCCGATATCCCTGCAAAGATAAGGCGCGATTATCTTATCCAATTCCCTTTCCGCTTTTTCGAGATAAGGGAAATCCCTTTCCACAAGATACGCAAGACGGTTGCAGTCGGGGGTATAGAATGCTTTCGCCTTATCAGACCTCAAAAGCCTCGAAAACCGTCTCTGCGCCAGCGTGAGCGGAGTCGCGAGAACGAGAACGTCTCCGTCGAAACAGAGCGCGGGCTTTACGGCAGGCTCTGTACCGACGAAAACAAGGTCTTTAAACTTTTCTCTGAGAGCGTCTATGCACACCGCGGTCGCCGTATTGCATGCAAGGACTATGACTCCTGCGCCGTCGACGGCAAGCTTTTGCACGACCTTAGCGATATGGTCAGAAAGCACGCGCTCTGTAAGCGCGCCGTACGGCATATAATCGCTGTCCGCATAATATATGAACTCGCCGCCTTTCTTTTCATACGCTTTCTTTACTACGGAAAGTCCGCCGATGCCGCTGTCTATAAACGCAATTTTCATACTTTTATATATGGTGCGACAACGCGCGATATGTTAAGAAAAGCAATCGAAAATAGCTCCCGCTATAAATTCAGCGCAAATCTTCACCCTTTCGTCGACGTCGTAAGGTACGAAATATCCTCTGTCAGCACCCGCGCAGATATCTGAAGAATTGATTATGAACGGAACGCCGATAGCGATAAAACGCGTCTTTAAAGTCTTTGCGTCCAGCGTCTCGCCCTTCCCGACCCCTCCGCCGGGGCGCAGACTGCCGTCTGTAAACTGGTAACACGTGCCCAGCCTTTCAGTCTTTGCGGTCGCCAAAGCGTCTACAGCTATAACGTAATCTGGCGAAAAGCCGTCTGCGACAGCTTTTACGAGTTTGACAGAATCGAGGTTGGTCAGCGCGCCTACGTCGGGAGCGAAAACGCTTATCCTGCCGCCCTGAAGGTTACGCGTCTTTAAAAATTCTACGACTTTTTTGCCCAGGGCGTCGGCTACGACGTCGCCGTTACCAAAGCCAGCGACCAGCGCTTTTTTGCCCCTTTTTACGAACGAATGCAACGCGTAATAAAGCGCCTTTTCAGTCTGAGAGCCGCCGTCAGTCTGAACGGTCAGATAATTCCCCGCTTTTCTGCCGCACTTTGCGGCGAGCTTTTCATCGAGTTCGTACGCGTCGAAAACCGCCCCGTATTTCTCATAATTTTTTCCTTTTACCGTCTTTATTTCGTCGGCTTCGATTATAAGATCCTGCATTTTTACCTCTTTGTCGTTTTTTTTGCCGAAAAAGCATGTTCTTCTGTAAAAGCGCCCCTTACAGGCAACGCCTTAAATATCTGCATTCAGCGTTTTTATTATTTCCTTTTATATGCGCGGTAAAAAAATATTGTAAAAAAGTCGTAAATATGTTTGATTTTTATTGCTTTATCCTTTTTCTTGTGATAAAATAATTTAGCAAATAAGAAAACGGAGGGAACCTATGCCTAACATTAAGTCCCAGAAAAAAAGAGTTTTGATCACGAAAAAGGAGAACGAAATCAATTCCGCGAAGCGTACCCGCGTACGTAACAGCATTAAGAAGTTTGAAGCTGCAGTCGCTGAAAAGAACGTTGAAGCGGCTACCGCTCTGCTCGCAGAAGCAGTATCTCTTCTCGACCGTGCAAGACTTGACGGCGTATATCATCCGAACACCGTGAGCAGATACGTCGGCAGACTTTCTAAGAAGCTGGACGCTCTTAAGAAAGCAGAGTAACAAAAAATCAGTCGATAATATGAGCCGCGATATTCGCGGCTCTTTTTTTTGCATTAAATCGAATTCTTATAACGTGCACTGCGTTCCTTCTCTTCCCGAACTGAGTTTAAGCAGTATGCAGCCTTATATCAGATGTTTTAAAACAATAAATAAAAATGCGCTCCGTCTTTTCACCATAAAAAAAGAGAAGCGGAAACTTCTCTTTTTCATTTTTATTTACGCTGTTTATGCGTTTTCTTCAGGTCTTTGCAATTTTGTCTTAAGACCGCTTTTATCTTAAGCGTCTTTTTCGTTGTGCCTTCCTCCGCAATGAGAGCTGTGCGGACATCCGGCGCAGCCGCAGCACCCCGAACAACCGCCTTTGCCTTTTGCCTTGCGCACTATTGCCGCCGCCGTCACTCCGACGACGATAAGCACGGCTATTACGATTATCGTTATCTCAGCAGCTCCCATGTCATTCTTTCCTCTTTTTTTCAAATAATTTTTTTATTCCGCCAAAATTCAGCTTGCCTTTATTGTAAAGCACGACTACCGCGATGACCGTTGCCCACAAAGCCGCCCAGATAAAAGCCGTCCACCACCATTCTCCGATAAGATATATCATAGACGACACGACGTAAGAGGTCGCAATCCAGAACAGCAACGTGAAGTTGAATTTTCTTTTTCCCGGCATTTCCGCCTTGGCGGTAGCGACTGCCGCGAAACACGGGATAGTCAGCATATTGAACGCGATGAACGCTATCAGCGCAGGCACTCCTATCCCCGTCGCGCTTATCATCTGCGCCACCGAATCCACTCCGCCGAGTGCCTCGTCCGCGACAAAGCCGCTCGATATACACGCCGCGAGAGTGCCGAAAGTAGCGATGACGTTTTCTTTCGCGATAAGACCCGTTACCGCTGCAACGACGAATACCCAGCCCCACTCGCCGAGCTGAGAGCCGAATCCGAGCGGTGTGAGAAGCGGTTGCACGAGCATGCCTACTCCTGCGAGAATGCTCTCGTTGATCCTGTCGTCGGTTAGGAATTTCCAGTCGAATGAGAAGTGACTGACAAACCATATCACTATCGTCGACGCAAGGATTATCGTAAACGCCTTCTTTATGAAGTGTTTGAGCTTGTCCCACAGCAGCATAGCAAGACTGTGAGCCTGCGGCATTCTGTAAGAAGGAAGTTCCATGATGAAAGGAGGAACATCGCCGCGCATGGTCGTGGAACGCATCAGCAGTACTGCGCATATCGCAACCACTATTCCGAGCAGATACATTGAGTAAGTTATCAGATCTGCGTTGCCCGTTCCCGTAAGCTGAGCTATTCCGCCCGCGACAGCTGTCAATATCGGGAGTTTTGCGCCGCAACTGAAGAACGGTATAACGCGTATCGTTGCCACTCTCTCGTTTTCGTCAGCGAGAGTACGGGTATTTACCATGGCGGGAACCGAGCAACCGAATCCCATTATCATGGGCATGAACGCCCTGCCCGACAAGCCGAATCTGCGGAATATGCGGTCGAGAATGAACGCTACTCTCGCCATATAACCGGAATCTTCGAGTAATGAGAAGAACAGGAAAAGCAACAATATCTGCGGCAGGAAGGACATGACCGAGAACAGTCCGCCCAGTATGCCGTCAACGACGAATCCCGTCGCCCACTGAGCTACGCCGCCGCTTGTCATCGCATCTGAGACCGCACCCGATATCGACGACGTTATGCTGTCGAGAAGATTGAACAGTATAACGCCGGGGGAAGCTATGCCCTCAGCCGAGCCGAATATGCCTTCTCCCCACATACCCTGAAGCGACACCCAGTCTTTGCCGAGCGCGCCCATCGCGCCGAGGTACAGGAAGTCCTCCGAAAAAGTCAGGTGGAACACCGCAAAGAGTATCACAAGAAAGATCGGGATACCCCATATCCTGTGAGTCAGTATCCTGTCCGCCTTGTCCGAGGCGGTGAGTTTGTCTTTGCCCGACTTTCCTCCTCTGACAAGCGCTTTCGAATAATTCTGCGATATGTATTTGTAACGCGAATCTGCCACGATCGCTTCGAAATCTGATCCGAAAGTTTCGTCGTCAAAGGTTTCTTTGAATTTCTGTACCGTCTCTGCCGCCTGCGGGTGCTGAGCGATCTCTATCTCGTCCAGCTCAACGAGTTTGACAGCATGAAAAAGCGCGTTTTCTACGCCCGCTCCTTCGAGCGCTATCTTGCAGTCTCTGATAAGGTGCATAAGCGCGCCGCCTTCAAGCACCGTTGTGCCTTTGCGCGGATTTTTGGAACATTCGTAAGCGCGCTTCATCAATTCTTCTACGCCGTCGCCTTTCAGCGCGGATATCGCGACGACGGGAACGCCTATCTTATGCTCCAGCTTTGCCGCATCTATCTTGTCTCCCGCCTTCTTAACCTCGTCTATCATATTGAGAGCGACGATAACGGGTACGTCTATTTCAAGCAGCTGTGTGGTAAGATACAGGTTGCGTTCGAGATTGGTCGCGTCCACTATGTTTATCACGCAGTCGGGTTTCTCGTCAAGTATGTAATTGCGGGAAATGACCTCTTCCGGCGTGTACGGCGAAAGAGAATATATTCCCGGAAGGTCGACTATCGCGATCTGTTCCTCAAGCTTTTTGTATAAGCCTTCGCGCTTATCGACAGTTACGCCCGGCCAGTTGCCTACGTGCGCGGTCGAACCCGTCAGATTGTTGAAGAGCGTCGTTTTTCCGCAATTGGGATTGCCTGCAAGTGCAAATCTCTTCATTCTTTCACCTCCATAATCACAAGTTCTGCTTCGCCCTTACGCAAAGTCAGTTCATAGTCTCGTATCGTGATCTCGACGGGATCGCCGAGCGGCGCACGCTTGCGAAGATAAACTTCCGCACCCGGCGTCACGCCCATATCGAACAGTCTCCTGCGTATCCTGCCCTCGCCCGATACGCTCTTTATCACGCCCGACTGTCCTATTGCAAATTCACTGAGTCTGAGTTGCATAATACCTCCCTATACCGCAACGAGGATCTTCGTAGCGACGCCTTTATCCAAAGCCAGCCTCGAATCCTTAACCATAACGATGACGCTGCCGCCGCTTACCGACAATACGGTAAGTTCTGCCCCGATCGTTATCCCGAGGTTTTCGAGATGCTTTTTGGTTTTATCGTCCGCCAGAACGCGTATCACTCTGAGATTTTCGCCTTGCGGCGCAAATACTATCGGCATATTCTCCTCTCTGTAAATAATTTAAATGTGAAATATTTTTCATATTTCGACTAAATTATATCAACGCTTTTTTTTTCTGTCAAGCAGAATATGAAATATTTTTCATATTTTTGTATTTGCAATTTTAAGCCGATTATATTATAATGACAACGAGGAATAGCTATGCCCAAAACGATACGCAATCCGCAGCAAGAACGCTCGATAGACAAGAAAAACAGAATAATAAACGCCGGATACGAGCTTTTTTCGGAAAACGGATATTACAACACAAACACCGTGCAGATAGCAAAACGCGCAGGCGTTTCAACGGGTATTGTCTACGGCTATTTCCGCGACAAAAAAGATATTTTAAGAGAAGTCACTTCTCTTTATATGGAAAAGGTAACAAAACCGATACTCAATCTTTTTGACAGCCTCGAAGCGCCTTTCGACACACGCGATCTCGTGTGCAAAATAGTCGATCTGGTCATCAGCGCGCACGGCGAAAACGCGGGGATACACGAGGCGCTGCACTCTCTCACTCATACCGATCCCGAAATAAGCGCGCAGTTTATCGGCCTCGAAGACGAACTCACTCTAAAGATCGCCGACAGATTGACGCGTCTTAACGTACTCAAAGAAGACGCAAAAGAAAAAGTCCATTTCGCGATGGACGTATTGCAGTCTTTCGCGCACGAATATATCTACGACCATCACGAATATATCGATTACGACATATTCAAAACGCTTGTCACAGACTGTCTTGTCTCTCTTATAGACAAAAAATAAATTTAAGACATTTCAATTATAACGATAAAAAACGGGTCGTCGACCCGTTTTTAACTGTTTGAACGAATTATCCTTTTAAGTGCAACGCTCAGAGAACAAAAATAAGTTCTCATAAATACAGCTTTATAATACGATTACAACAAAGCACAAAAATCGACCCGTTTTGACTATGCTCATCTTGCCGTAGAAGTGCAGATTTGTTTTGACATGAATTAACAAAGTGTTGCGCTTGGTTTGACGATTCGCTTTCTGAACAATTTCAAAATCTCGTAATTATTTATTTCCTGCTTTTCAAAAGTCTGTATACCTCGTCTCTTGAGCTCTTCAGAGCCTGGGAAAATTGCTGCTTTTTATTATAATAATAATAGCAGAATGCCCCGTGAAACATATCCCCCGCACCCAACGTATTAACTCCATGCAGAGGCGCTACTTCTATTTCTTTTAACCCGTCTCCTTCGTCGTAAATTATAGAATTTTCTCCGCATGTTTTTGCTGTAAAAGGAATCATATATTTATCTCTCAGACAATTTATATCGTTATCGCAGTAATCGCTGAAAGTAGCCGAAGCAATCGCGACTTTGGCATAATCAAGCGCTTTTTCAATATTATTTTTCCAGTTGCCACAATCAAGAACCAGCTCAATTCCGGAATCTCGCAGTTTATTTACAATTCTGTCCGTAAGCTTCGGGAAGTTACAATCATAAAGCGCAAAATTAAATTCAGACAGTTTCAAAGAATTTAAAACATTCAGGCTGTTCACTTCGTGTTGTCCGCTTACAATCGTTCTGGTAGCTTTTTCAGTACTTACCATAATGCAAGATATGTTTGGACAACTTTCTCCCACCTCCGCAATGTCTATAACGTTTACGCCTTTCTGCTTAAGAATTTCCTTCATATTTATTGCGATAGAGGACTGCCCCAGGTGCGTAATAAGTGTGGCGTTGCCCCCCATTGACGCATAAGTCAGCGCTGCTTTCGCGGCAGGACCTCCTATGTCCAAATAAAAATCAGAAGACTTTGTTTTCATATTTTCCTGAGGCAAACACTTCACATCTCTATAGACAACATCCAGTCCACTGAGTCCGATAAACAATCCTCTGCAATAATTTTCGTCAATAATAAAATCGCATTCCGACAATTTATCGGTATTAAAGCCGTGTCTTATTCCGACAACGTCATAACCAAAACTCTTAGCCAATTCAACAACGTGTGCGGAATCTTCAAAAACAATAACGTCTTCAGCAGTTATACTTTTATCTCCGACATATTCGGATATGTTTTCAAAGATTTCCTTTTTCGTGAGTTTTCCGTCGTGAGCACTGTATCTATATTGCTTAGGAACAATATCGTCAATCTTCCAATACGACATCAGATATTCAACTATTTCCGGCACCTGTGAAGTCAACAAAACAGTCCTTGCCCCCTTAAATGTTTGTGCGAACTCCCTCACCCAACAATACGGTTCAAGCCTTGTAGATTTTACCAGATCCAGATATACTTTAAGTCTTTCGCTTAAAAAGTCCTTTTTATTGAGTGTTATACCGTAATCATTTTCTATCATTTTGTAAATTGATAGTTCACTGTTTCCGATATATCTTTTTATATCTTCATGTTTGAGCTCAACTCCGTACTTTTTCAACAATATATTATACGCCTGCCAATGCAACGTTTCGGTATCGGCTATCGTACCGTCCAGATCAAAAATATAAACTTTTTTGTGCCTGATATAATTTACCAGAGGAGATAAACTCTTTACTACTACGGGTCTGATATTTATTCTTGTGTCCACTATGGGTTTTACCCTTACTTCTGTTTCAGAACAAAATCTTTCCATAATTATGGAGGCAACCGCTTCGCCCTGCCTTTTGGGCGCCACGTCTATGGTACAATAATTCATACCTCCATCCGCAAGAACACTTTCCCCTGTGATATTTTTAACGCCATCATATCCGAACAAAGTCATCCACTTAAACTTGTGCAAATATTCCTTAAGTCGACTGTCCTTGAATCCGTAATAGATCTTCATCAAGTATTTAGCTATAGTATCGTTTCCCGCAAACAACAACAGGTTTTCATAACAGGATGTCTGCGAAAACAATTGCGTAAAATGATCTTCTATCTGTCTTGCCGCGGCTTCATGATCAAAGCTGTCCAGCTTAAGTTCATGAACTCTGTCAAAGATACCGTATTCGTACAAATTAGATTTTAGTGATTCGCATCTTTCCTGAGCAGATTTTTTATTTGGACCCGTACACAGTAAAATGTAAGTATTTGAAGTATTTAATTTAAAGAATGCTGAATATATCGCGTTTGCGAGACTCTTCCCACCCTCTTTAAAATCCGAACAAACAAATATCGGCGGCCGACCTTTGATATTTTTTCGCTGTTCGGACGACAAATCTATATCCAGCAAAACGATTTTTTTATCTGTCGACAAATCTGAAATAATGTCAAACAATTCGTCATCAACCTCGTCTAAAGGTCTTATAATAAATATATCATAATCGTCTTTAGAGTTCCTCAGCAAATTACAGAACTCTATTTTTGCGGCATAATCGTACCCGTTTTTAATAAATTTATAATTTACGGAATAATCTGCGGACTTTTCGAATCCGGACTGCAGCCCCTCCTTGATAGCTCTGCTGAAAAGACTGTCTTTTGCCAACACACATATATTGCTTACTTTTTTTGCTTTCTTTACGCTGATATCATCTGAAGCAACACCGTATTTTGACAATTTGTCCGATAATTGACTATGATAGCTGTTTTCGTTATCAAAAACAATACCGCTGCTTAATTTAAACATTTCGTCAAACAGATCTTCTCTGCTTTCCGGAATATCTATATCCGTACAATACGCTTTTCCTTTTGCGCTTCTATAAGTGCCTTCTTTAAACACCGGTATAAATGGTATGTTGTTTTCTTTTATAAATCTAACTTCTTTTTCAATTGAATCCGAGAAGAAAAAGGTATCGTCGATATATACGAGCGCGACAGCTGAATTTTTCAGTTTAGGAGCAACTATCTTTTGCCAATTTTCACCGGGTTCAATACCAAAGTCATACCAATATCTTATCCCTTGATCGTGAAAAAACCATATATCCTCATAAACGGTATTACTAAATTTATGACTATATGATACAAATAAATAATTCCCGTCAGTCTGTTCTACAGGAGGTTTATTTTCATAGTTCATTCAATTTTCTCCGTTATCAGTGTCGGCATAATACCCGCACCGAATTTATTTCAATGATCAGGCGCAAAAAGAAAACATTTTATCTCCACAGAACTTTGAGCGTCTCTCTGTCGAGGACTCCCCATCTGCCGTCCTGACGGACTATCGCTTTGCCGTTTTCAAACCCCGTAGCGACGTCGAATTCCATCGGGAGCACCTCGTTGCCGTCCTTGTCGATATATCCGCTCTTTTCGCCTATGCTTACCGCCGCGAGACCTTCTGAAAAACTGGTCGCGCTGTCGTACTTAAAGTCGATGACAAGATGGTTTTTATTGTCGATATATCCCAAAAGTCCGTCTTTTTCAACGCAAGCCCTGTCCTCACGGAAAGAATAAGCGTTGTCGTATACGGGTTGTATAAGAACGTTGCCCTTCCAGTCTTTATATCCCCACTTTCCCTGGCGGCAGAACTTGACTATGCTGTCGGGGGTGAGCTGTTCTTTCTTCGGCTTTTCGGGCGCAGGTCTCTCACGCTTACCGTAAACGAGATCGTGCAGATTGACGTTGTCGTACGGTTTATAATCGTACTTGGGTCTGCCGTTCTTTTCTTCGCGGTTATCCTGCTTGCCCTTCTGCTGGTTTTTGTTCTTGTCCGATTGCTTTCCCTGATTGCGGTCGGAAGGCTTATTCTGCGCTCCGCTTTGAGTTCCCTGTTTCTGGCGGACGTCTTTATCCGCGTTACGATTCTTCCCTTCAGGCAAAGCGCGATCCTTTCCCTGCAGCTTGTTCGCGGGCTGCTTTTCCTGAGCTTCAGGCTTCGGTTCTTCGGGTCTGAAAGCAAGTCCCAGCTTTTTAAGCGCCGCAGCTACTTCGAGGCATTCGCGTTTTCCGACGTATCTTATGCGATACATTTCTCCCGCGCGACGCTTAGAGAGATCTCTCGCGCTCGTAACTCCTCCGTCTCTCAGTATGCCTTCAGTCTTTTCTGAAAGACCGAGGCTTTCGAGGGGTGTGGCAAGCGCTGCCGCGTCGCCCTGAGGCACGTAACCGTCGTTATACTTTTTTTTGTTATTGCGTCTTCTGTTGTCTTTTCCCATATAAGTGATATTACCACAATTTTAAGTCAGAGGCAACATATATCGATAAAACCTCAGGCAAAACTTTACGAAAACGCGCGAAAAGCTGCGTATTCGTAAAGTTTACCGCAATATTTTTCGTTTTGCTCAGACTTCGAGTCTTACCGCGAAAGAATGTTTTTTAAGCGCGGGTATCTTATATTTCGGTTTGAGGCTGGCTATCGCGGGAACGTCTCCTCCCACGCCGCGCTGAGCGCCGTCGATACATACGGTAAGTCTGTTTTCCTTTTTAAGCTCGTGCAGATGCTGCGCCTTAAACAGTTCGTCGCAGGTGTAAGGATGCACGGTCATTCCGAAAGGCGCGCCGTCTGCTGTTATCTTCACGCCGTTTTCGCCGCCTACGCTCGCGTAACGTATCTGAGTGTGATTGCCGTTTTCCTGCGGTACCAGGTAGTCGTGAATAAAGTCTTCCGCCTTTCCTTCGTATACGCCCAGAGTCGCCGCCGTCGCTCTGTCGCAGTAGTTCTCGTGCGGTCCTTTGCCGTAAAATTTTACGCCGTCCGCGCCCTCTGCGAGAGCGAAAGTAAAGCCGTATCTTTCCATAGGCGCCCACGCACTGACGTCCATTGCGAGTTTAACGCCGTCTGCCCCGAAAGTGTAAGCGGTCGTGAGCGACTTGAGCCAGCGCATATGCCAGCGCACGTTTACCGTGACGAGTCCGTCCTTTTCCTCTATTCTCGTTATCCTGCCTTTAAGACCCTTTTGCGCATTTCTCCACTTGTAAAGGAGCAGGAAATATTTGCCGACGAAACCGGGTACGTGCGGCATGCTGTCGTTATCTATGGTAGCCCTGAAGAAATTGGGAACAAGCGGAGAAGAGAGTATCTCTTTTCCGTCTTTTACGATAGAATTTATCGCGCCCGTGTTCGCTACGATATACTTTACGTTTCCGCAGGTTATCTCTGCGCCCTTCTTTATGCGGGTACACTTCGCGCCCTTTGCGAGAGGCGCTCCGTTAAAGTCGTACTGAGACAGAACGAACTGCTCGCTCGCAACTACGTGACCTTTCTTTGCGTACGGCTCGTCATTTTTGAGCCTGAGTTCAACGTCCAGCACGCATTCCTTTCCTTCGGGAAGCTTTCCGACGGGTATATCGTATTCCGTTACGCTGTCGGGAGCGCCCTTGAGCTTCAGCGTGCCTTCCTTTACGGTCTCCCCTTCAGCCGATATTCTGTAAACCGCGTCGAATTCGTCGAGATCTGTAAAGCGGTATCTGTTAAGAGCCGTCAGCTTTCCGTCCTTATAACTGAAATCGACCTGTCTGTACTGGTGCTTAACCTCGTAAAGAGCGGGGTTGGGAGAACGGTCGCCGCGGACTATGCCGTTGAACGCAAATCTGCCCGCGTTGGGCTTATCGCCGAAGTCGCCGCCGTACAGCCACTTGTCCACGCCGTTTTCGCGGCGCAGTATAGTCTGATCCGCAAAGTCCCAGATAAAGCCTCCCGACAAGCGGTCGTACTTTTTGAACATATCCCAGTAATCGGAGAAATTGCCCAGGCTGTTGCCCATGCAGTGCGCGTATTCGCATTCGATGAAAGGCAGATCCTTATACATATCGGGCGTGTACCTGGTACCGAATATCGCCCATAAAGCCGCGCAGTGCATAAAAGTCTTGTTCTTAGCGATGGTCTCTGTATCTTCCATCTTGACGTACATACCGCTGAGCACCTCGCCGACTTTTCCCGTCTGATCGGGGTGATAATGTATAAAGCGCGTGTCGTCGAGTTCTTTTATCGCATCGCGCATGCGCACGAAGTTGGAGCCGTAGCCCGCTTCGTTGCCCAGCGACCAGCTTATGATACACGGATGATTTTTAAGTCTGTTGACCATGTTGCAGGCACGCGCTATGCAAGCCGCCGTCCACTTCGGATCTCCCGCGGGTATCCATCTGGCAAGGCCGTGAGTTTCGAGGTTGGTCTCGCTCATTACCAGTATGCCCAGCTCGTCGCAAAGTCTGTAAAACGCTTCGCTGTTGGGATAGTGACTGGTACGTATCGCCGTAATGTTGTTCGCCTTGCAAAGAAGCAGGTCGGACTTTATAAGTTCTTCGGGCACCGCATGACCGTACTCGGGATGGAATTCGTGTCTGTTCACGCCGCATATCTTGATAGGCTTGCCGTTCAGAAGAATAAAAGGTCCTCTGCCGTCTTTCATCGGCGCGATCTCCACTTTTCTGAAACCGAAGCGGCATCTGCGGCGATCCACCGTCTTTCCTTCCGCTTCGAGAGTTACCTCAACGTCGTAAAGCTCGGGCTTTTCGTGCGACCACAGCGCGGGGTTTTCGACCGTTTCCGAAAGAGTAAGCCAATTCTGTTCCCCGTCAGCGACATCGGCTTG
The DNA here is from genome assembly GCA_018714045.1 of Candidatus Ornithoclostridium faecavium. GTDB lineage: Bacteria > Bacillota > Clostridia > Christensenellales > UBA3700 > Ornithoclostridium > Ornithoclostridium faecavium. Next base: position 16,878 of record DVNX01000094.1, on the reverse strand, counting down.
CTTTACAAGCTTAGCCACCGCCTTGCCGTTTTTCGTAAGAGATACCGTTACACTGCCGTTTTCAAGCTTCTTCCCGACGCATGAAAGTTTGACCTTCGTTTCAAATTCTGCGGCTGTAAAATCCTGATTTAACCTACACAGACAGGAAAAATCCGCTATCTGAGTCCTGGGTTTGTAAATAAGGTAAACGCTTCTGAAAATACCTGAAAGCCTCCACATATCCTGATCTTCCAGATAGCTTCCCGTGCAGTAGCGGTAGACCGTAGCGGCGAGTTTGTTCTCTCCTTCTCTTACCAGGTCTGTTATCTCGTACTCCTGGAAATCGAAGGTGTCCTCGCTGTAACCGACGAACTTGCCGTTCACGTAGATATCCGCGCAGCTGTTAATGCCCCCGAAATGTATGAACACTCTATCGTCCGTCTTTTTTACGTTGAACGTAGTCGCATAGCAACCCACCGTGTTCAGCTTATCCTTTATATGCGGCACATTCAGCAGATTGGTCTGTTCGAGCGCGTAAGGATAAATATAGTTGGTGTATATCGGGGTGTCGAAACCTTCTATCTGCCATTCGGAAGGCACCTTTATCTCTCCGAAAGAAGAAAGGTCTGCGCCCTCCTTTTCGTATCCGACAGGTATTTCCAACGGATTTCTACAAAATGCGAATTTCCATTTTCCGTCGAGACATACCGCGGTCTCCTTGCCGTTTTCATCGATCGGAAAACCGCTTGCATAGCGCCTTATCGCGTTTATTTCAGTAACTTTAACGTCTGCGTAATGTGGTTTCATAATCTTCTCCTTTTTGCGTATCGTTAAAATTATATCGCCCGAGACGGTTTTTTGTCAATGATTGTTTATCCCGACGTATCTTTTTTTACACGCACGTGCACATATTCTCCTTTTTAAAAATGTGTTGCGCATTTTTAATTCTTTGTGATATAATAGTGACTATGAAAAAAACGGCTTTTGTTTTATCGCTTTGTTTGCTTTGCTTCGCATTGACGGCAGCTGCGGTTTTTTACCCCGCAGACAAGGTCGTTGCTGACGAGATAAAGATCTATCCCGACGATACTTCCCAGTACGCCGCGTACGGCAACGCCATCGCGTATACGACGAATAAGAACGAACTTGTGCTTTCGACGGAAAACGGCTCTTATACTCTGTCCAACGCTTACGCAGGCAAAAGCCGCAGCATAGCGATGAACGGCGATTACGTATTCCTTATCTCCGTCGTTCAGGGCGAAAGCGCTGAGACCGTTTCTTTTACCGCATATCCTTATTCTCTCGATCCCGTATCCGTCGCGCAGGGCACTCCCGCGCTCAGACTTTTCGACAACGTTACGTCCGAAGAGATAGCGGGCAACAAATTCTTAGTCAACGAAGACACATCCGGCAACTTTACGATGGGCGGATACGACCTCGTTCACATAAGCGGCGATATAATATACTGCATGTCGAGATCAGACGAACTCTACCCCGACGGAGAGAGAACGGACGACTGCCTGTTCTGGGGAGACCTGTCCACCAAACAATGGAATAAAACGTACGTTACGATGAAAAATTTTGCGACCTCAACGGATTTTGTAATCGTTGACGATACCGTTTATTTCAATACGGACGGCAAGCTGTATTCGTCCGATATGAACCCGAGAAATCCCGTGAATCTGCAACAAAGCGGGCTGAAAATAAATTCTCTCGCCTATGCGAACGGCATCATTTACGCCCTTTCGGATGACGGCATCTACGCGATAAACACGGCGGGTTACGCCTATAAAAAGCTTACGGGCGACACGTTCGACGGCAAGATAAGGATACTGCAAGGCGACGGCGTTACCTATCTGCTGGCGCAGGACGTAGCGAACAAAAGCATAAAGCAGTACGTATGCGAAGGCACGTTCGACAATGCGACCCTGACCTATTACAACGTGTTCGACGGCGTTATCTATAAGAATCCCGAAAGCTACGATCTGCTCAAAGTCGGAAAAGTGTCGGCAGGGACGGACGCATACTATTCGCCAAAAAACCTTAAGATAGAATTTTCGCTTGATGCGGGCGATTACGTGCTCGCGCTTGCGAAACAGGACGGCTTCTACTACGTAAGAAACGATGAAGGCAAGACCGCGTATATCAGAGAAAACGAACTTTCCCTTCTCGACGCGAGCGAAAGCACCGCGATCGGCAAATACGCGCAGGCTTTGCACGACGGCACCGACGTTTACAAATATCCTTACGTGTCCGACGACGTTGTCTCGACCGTGAATATCGACGTCATGCTCATAGTCGTTGATAACGTGGCGCAGGACGGCGACAACCACGTGTGGGGCTGGTACAAGGTGTGCATAGTCGGCGACGACGGAACGCTGACATACGGATATATGCAGGCTGAATACGTCAGCAAATACACCAATTTCAAACTGCCTTCCTTTTCTACCGACGCTACCGTGTCGGCAGGATCGCTGGGCGGCATAATCAACGTATATCTGCTACCCGACGAAGAGTCGGAAATTCTCGGCACGCTGACAGACGGCGACAAGATAACGCTCGCGCAGGAAAAACTCGACGGCGACTCCGAATGGACGAAAATAGTGTATAAAGATATGGTCGGTTACGTGAAGACGGCAAACCTTATATCAAAAGGCATCACTCCTCTTCAGATAACCCTTATCGTAGTCTTTGCCGTAGTGATAGTCGCTACCGCGATCGTCATATTCCTTGTCGTCAAGAAGCGCAACGCGCAGAAATTCGACTACTGACAGACTATTGCGTAAAATTCGCGAAATTCCCGCACCGTCTGGCGACGGCGCGCTTTAATACGGAAAAAACTCAAAACGAGGAATTTTTATATGAAAGCTACAATGACTCAACAGATCCTGGCAAAAAAGCTGGGTATCAAAGCTACGGATCCCTCTCTCAAAGCGGGTAATCTCGTGCTGGTCGAAGCGGACACCGCGCTTTCAAACGACGTTACCGCACCCGTCGCGATAGACGTTTTCAATAAGAGCGGCTGCGCGCTGTGCGACGCGAAAAAGGTCACGTTCGTTCTCGACCATTTCACCCCCAACCGCGACATCCAGTCTGCCAAGCAATGCAAGATAGTCCGCGATTTCGCGCGCGAAAAAGGCGTCGACAACTTCTTCGACGTAGGCACCATGGGCATCGAACACGCCCTGCTTCCCGAAAAAGGCATCGCTAAGCCCTGGGACGTGATAATAGGCGCGGACAGCCATACCTGTACTTACGGCGCTCTCGGCGCGTTCTCCACGGGCGTCGGAAGCACGGATATCGCAGGAATAATGATGAGCGGAAAGATATGGCTCAAAGTTCCCTCCGCTATCAGATTCAACCTTATAGGAAAGCCCTCCCCCGCTATAAGCGGCAAGGACGTCATCCTCTATATAATCGGCAAGATAGGCGTCGACGGCGCGCTGTACAAGTCGATAGAATTTGCAGGCGAAGGCGTTAAGTATATGACCGCCGACGACCGCTTCACCATATGCAACATGGCGATTGAGTGCGGCGCGAAAAACGGCGTATTCCCGATAGACGAAACTACCGACGAGTACACCAAAGAGTCGTGCGGAAAAACTTTCGACCGCTTCGAGACTCCCGACGCTGACGCATACGAACAGACGATAGATATCGACCTTTCCGCTATCCGTCCGATAGTCGCTAAGCCCCACATTCCCAGCAACACCGAGTTTGTGGACGAGCTCAAAGAGGATATAAAGATAGATCAGGTCGTCATCGGCAGCTGCACCAACGGCAGACTCAGCGACCTTGCTCAGGCTGCTAAAGTGCTGGAAGGCAGAAAGGTAAACAAAAACGTACGCACGATAGTTATCCCCGCTACCAACAAGATATATCTTCAGGCTCTCGAAAAGGGCTACATCTCCACCTTTATCAAGGGCGGCGCGATAGTCTCTACCCCGACCTGCGGCCCCTGCCTCGGCGGGCACATGGGCATACTGGCAAGCGGCGAAGTCGCGATCACTACGACCAACCGCAACTTTATCGGAAGAATGGGAGCAAAGGACAGCTATATCTACCTCGCGTCTCCCGCGACCGCTATGGCAAGCGCGATAGCAGGCAAGATCACCAGCGCGGACAAATTGGAGGACTGATTATGATAAAAGGCAAAGTATTCAAATTCGGCGACGACATAGATACGGATATCATCGTTCCCGCGACCTATCTTTCGACTTTTGACCCGAAAGAACTCGCGAAACACTGCATGGAGTATACCAACCCCGAATTCTACGGCGAAGTAAAGCAAGGCGACATTATCGTCGCAGGTAAGAACTTCGGCTGCGGCTCTTCGAGAGAACACGCTCCGATAGCGATAAAAGGCTGCGGCGTTTCCATAGTTATAGCTAAATCGTTCGCGCGCATATTCTACCGCAACGCGCTCAATATAGGTCTTTATATCCTCGAGTGCCCCGAAGCGGTCGACGGAATAAACGCGGGCGATACAGTCGAGGTAAACGTCGATACCGGCGTCATAACCAACGTCACGACCGGCAAGAGCTGGCAGGCGGCGCCCTTCCCTAAGTTCATTCAGAACATTATCGAATGCGGCGGACTCATCAACGCGATAAAAGCGGATAAATTCAACTGAGGTGATCAAGATGAAATACAATATAACCGTTATACCGGGCGACGGCATAGGTCCTGAAGTGACTTCGGCAGCGGTCGAAGTACTCAAAGAGATAGGCAATAAATTCAGTCATACTTTTAATTTCGAATACAGCATCTGCGGCGGCGCGGCTTACGATAAGTACGGAGAGCCTCTCCCCGCCGAAAGCCTTGAAAAATGCCTTAAAAGCGACAGCGTCCTCCTCGGCGCGGTAGGCGGTCCGCAATACGACTCACTGCCCTATGAAAAGCGTCCCGAACGCGCGCTCCTCGGCGTAAGAAAGGCTATGGGACTTTACGCGAACCTGCGCCCCGCGAAACTCTTCGACGCTCTCGCCAACGTATGCCCGCTCAAAAATCCCAAGAATATAGATATGCTTGTCGTAAGAGAACTCATCGGCGGTATTTACTTCGGCGAAAAAGGTATACGCGAAGGTAAATTCGGCAGAGAGGGCTACGACGTTATGGCGTACGGAGAACTCGAAGTCGAGCGTATATGCCGTCTCGCTTTCGAGCTCGCTCAGAAACGCCGCGGCAAAGTCTCCAGCGTTGACAAGGCTAACGTTCTCAAGACTTCGGGCGTATGGAGAAAGGTCGTCCACGACATTCACGAAGACTACCCCGACGTACAACTCGAAGACGTCCTCGTAGACAATATGGCTATGCAGCTCGTCCGCGACCCGTCTCAGTTCGACGTTATCGTAACGGGCAACCTGTTCGGCGACATACTCTCAGACCTCGCTTCTCAGTGCGTGGGCAGTATCGGCATCCTGCCGTCTGCAAGCCTCAACGAAACGACGAGAGGTCTTTACGAGCCTATTCACGGCTCAGCGCCGACAATCGCGGGCAAGAACATCGCCAATCCGATCGCGACCATCCTTTCCGCATCCATGATGCTGAGATACGCATTCGACCTCAAAAAGGAAGCGGACGCCCTCGACGCCGCAGTCGAAAAGACTCTCAACGACGGTGCGCGTACCGCCGACCTCGCGGAAGAAGGCAAACCCGTCCTCGGCACCCGCGAGATGACCGAAGCGATACTTAAGAATCTGTAATATATAATAAAATAAACGGTAGAAAAAGCCTTCCCTTTTTACGGGAAGGCTTTTTCTCTCATACTGTCGTTTAATAATTATATCGACTATGCGAATTCGCCCTGTAAATCATTCTTACGACTCTTACGGGAGAAGTTCCCGGTGCAGAATAACCGTCGTATTCTTTTTCTACGCAAAAACCCGCCGCACCGTACATAGCGAGCGCGCCCGAGTTGTCTGCAAGGCATTCCAGCGATACTTCTTTTTTACCTTTTAAATAGTGCAGCAACAGCTCTTTACCTATATGCAGTCTGCGGTATTCAGGCGCTACGCACAGGCAAAGCACGTAATCCCCTTTTTCGTGTTCCGATTCATAGACGAAATAATTGTTTTCGGCATCTACTGCTCCTTCAGGCAGAGCTATTCCTTTTTGCGAAAAAACGCGGGCGAGAGTGCCTTTCTCCCAGAAGTTTGAATTGCATCCGACCAGAACGCCGCAGATATTACCTTTATCATCCTTTGCGACAAGCAGGTTTTCAGCCCCGAACAATCCGTTTTCGATCCTTGCGAGCAGCGGAAATACTTCTCCCATATTTTCAGAACTTCCGAATGCGTTAGGATATATATCTGCGTCGGTAAGAAAAAGGATTTTACCCGCCTCGACCAGTTCTTTATCTGTCAGCGCTCCGCCTTCAATCATTCTCGCTTTCATACATCTCCTTCAATTCTGCGTGTCTTTGGAACAGTTTGCTTGACGGATAAGGAAGTAGATCAATGCTGTAAATTTTACCGAATTCTTTATTATCGCACACATATTTAAAACCGAAATTCTTATAAAAAGCCTGCTGATCGCGTCGGAATACGTTTACGCAGAAGCGCTTAAAAAATATACCGTTTTCCGCGTACTTCTTAAGCCTCGCAAAAAAACTTTCCACGAGCTTCAGATTGTTGTCGAGTGTTTTGTACTCCATATTAAGCGACATATTAAGGAGATATCCGTTGTACTGTCCGGGGAAACATACGTAATCGGTAGTGTCGAGATCGAACTCGTTTTCAGTCGTCTGCCCGTTCACCGCACGTTCGTAAGTCTCATCGTCCAGAGCGACGATCGACCAGTCTCCTACGATCTCGTCCTTATCGTTAACGAGATAACAGAAATAGTCAGGACAATTTTCTATAAAATCCGCCCATTGTTCAGCGCTTCCCTCATTGAGCTCAGATATCCCTTCATAAAGTTTAAGATCGTTCTCCACAAGTCTGCTCGCGATATCGAGAGGCGTATAGCCTTTCGAATAAAGATAATCCGCCTCAACGACTCTCAACTCTCCTTTCCTGGATTTTTCAGTTGCGTTGACAACCGGCGCCACTTTTTCATTATCGTGACTGAGCGTTGCCTTGATCGTGTCCTTGAGCCTCACAATATGATTCTGCAGCGGTTTTGTAAGCGCGTCCAGCCAATGAGTCGCACCGAGGTAATATTCCAGAGCATCGTCGGGCACTACGTCTTCCACTCTGAAAGGCATCATTATCGATCCGACCTTAGTCGCGTAATTTATCTCGTTTGTAACATGCCTCGACTGCTTTGAATTTTCAGAAAAAATAAGCAGAAATATTTTTGTTTCCCTTATTGCAGATATGATGGACTCTGAATATTTTTCTCCCGGTATTGCGTCACGATAAGCGATCCAGCACTTGATGCCGTATTCTTCGAGAGTGTGTACTACGGCATCCGCTATCGTCTTGTCTTTGCTTGAATATGAAATGAAGACTTCGTACATTTTATTCCCCTGTTTTATTTTATAAAAATATTATACACCTACAAACGCATGTTGTAAAGTCAAAATCTCACGCTTCCCGACACATAAAAAGACCGCGTGTTTCACGACGCGGTCTCAGAGTTTACGGTCTTTCAGTTCAGAAGCGACGAAGTTATCACGTAATTCGCCGTCGCGGTGTTGGTCGCTATCGGAATATCGTAAACGACCGCTATGCGCAGAAGCGCCTTTACGTCGGGATCGTGAGGCTGCGCGTTGAGCGGATCCCAGAAAAATACTACCGCGTCGATCTCTCCTTCCGCTATCTTTGCGCCGATCTGCTGGTCGCCGCCGAGAGGTCCCGAAAGATATCTTTTCACTTCGAGTCCGGTCGCGTCGCCGACGAGCTTTGCCGTCGTGCCGGTACCGCACAGGTTGAATCTGGCGAGAGAGTCCTTATTCTTCATCGCCCAACTTACCATTTCCGCTTTTTTCTGATCGTGCGCGATAAGCGCGAGTGTTCTTATCTTCTTCATCTTTTTTCTCCTTTGTCTTTTATACCTTCATTCAGCTATATTATACCCGAAGCAGCGAAAAAGGTAAAGCGTTTTAAGATCATAAGACCAAAAGAAAAAGGCGGAATAGTCCGCCTTAAAATTCTCCTGCCCGTGTCGTTTAATCGACTGTTATCTTAAAACAGTACGGGAAAGGAACGTCGGGTTTTTCAGGGATGCCGATATAAAGTCCGGATTCGTCCTGATAGTGTTTTATCTTTATGTCGGAGCCGAGGAGTTCTACTTTCTTAATATCGTATCTTATGCCGTGTTCACCCGAAAACGCCAGTTTCTTGATGCGTATCTCCTTTCGGTAAGCGGGGAACATCTGGAAAGCGTAGATCGCGCCTGTCTTAAACGTGAAACGGTAATCCCTGGGTCCGTAGACGAGTTTTTCTTTAAAGCTGCCCGTCTTTCTTTTTCTGCCCTCTCCGAAGCCTACTTCGCACGGCGATGCGTCGTATATCGCCTCTCCGTTTATCTTCAGCCACTCTCCTATATCGGAAAGTATCTTCTTATCCTTGTCGCATATCTCGCCGTCTGCTTTTGGTCCGACGTTGAGCATGAAGCAGCCGTTTTTGGAAACGACGTCGATAAGGTTGCAGATTATTTCTATGGGCTGTTTGAATATATTGAGGTCGGTATAACACCAGCTGTTCCTCGCAGTCGAAGTGTCGCTCTGCCATACGTCTGCGCGCACGTCTGCAACCTGTCCGCGCTCTACGTCGAAAGTCGCGCAGCCGTTCATGACAGCGCCTACTTTGTAGAATACGGTGACCTGTTTTCCCCACTCTTCAGCCCTGTTGTAATAATATGCTATAAACTTTTTGAGATAGGGTTTGAATTCTGTTTTCTGTATCCACCAGTCGAAATATACCGCGGAAGGCTTCAGTCTGTCGATCATCTCACAGGCAGACGCCAGCCAGTCGCACAGCCAGTCGGAAGTAGCGGTTATCTCCTTGTCAGTCTTACGCGCTTTACCGCTGGGGGGACAATATGCGGGGCCGTAAAGGTCTCGGAATTCTTCTGTCGCGACGACCTCGCTTTCAGGGAAATTTTTTCTTGCGAAATTCATGAACCAGTAATGTTCAGCCCTGTGATTCGAAGCGAGGAAAGTCATTCCCGCCTTTTCTACCTGTTCTTTGAGTTCGAGCATATAATCGCGACCTTTAAGCGAGACCATATTCCAGCGGTTCAGGTCGCTGCCGTACATTTTAATGCCGTCGTGGTGCTCGCATACGGGCATAACGAATTTAGCGCCCGCATCCGCAAACAGTTTCGCCCACTCTGCGGGGACGTATTTATCGGGTGAAAATCTGTCGATAAAATGTCTGTATTCGAACTTTTTACCGTATTTCGCTATATGGTGAAGAAACACGGGATCTGTTTTATCGTACATGCGCCTGGGATACCATTCGTTGCCGAAAGCGGGAACGCTGTACACGCCCCAATGAATGAAGATGCCGAACCTGCCCTGTCTGTACCAATCGGGCGTTTTATGCGCGGAAAGGCTTTCCCAGTTATCCTTGAATTTTCCCGCGTCTATCGTCTCGTCTATCTTTTTTACGTAAGCTTTTATCTTTTCGTCCATACCCTCACCTTTTACAGCACGCCGTTATCCGCGAGCCATTTTTTAAGATCGGCGTCGCATTCGCGCGCGTTTCCGCCTTTTATCGATAATCCTTCCCTTGCCTCAGCGCGCGGCGCGACCTTTTTAATGTCCGCAACGCTTTTGCCGAGACCGCTCCCCTCGTTGGTACAGAAAGGAAGCACTGCCTTACCTGAGAAATCTGCGCTTTCGAGAAACGTAAAAACGGGCGCGGGCATAGTACCGCACCAGTTGGGATATCCGAGTATCACCGTATCGTATCCCGAAACGTCGGGGTATACTTCCAGTTCGGGACGCGCGGACACAGACAACTCGCTTACCGCCTCTTTTACGCAGTCTCTGTACTTTTCGGGATAAGGAGTCATTCTTTTTATTTCGAAAAGCGCGCAACCCGTCATAGCCGCTATCTTCTCTGCGACTATCGCGGTATTGCCTTTTTCCACATTGATGATCTTGCCAGAAAAATAATTTTCTCCGCTATGCGAAAAATAAGCCGTAAGAATTTTCATAAGTTCTCCTTTCGCTTGCGGCGCGCCTGAAAAGCGCAAATCTATTTGTCCTTTTTAACAGCGGCGCTGACTTTGCGCTTTATTTTCTGAAGAGTGTTATCGACGGCTTTTTCGCTTTTGCCTGTCTGCAGAGCAATATCTCTGTAACTTCTGCCGTCAAGGTAAAGTCTGAGTATTCCCGTCTCCTCAGCAGTTAAGTTTTCGATTATGTTTTTCTTGACCTGTATCGAGTTTTCGCGCATTATCGCGTCGTCTTCAGCCGACGAAGCGCTCATAGAATAGTCGACGTCGTATATCGAAACGTAGTTGTTCAGCGCCTTATGTTTATCGCGATTGGCGGCTTTTACGACGTCTATTATCCTGTTTTTGACGCAACTGTACGCAAATGCGGAAAAAGGCACTTTAGAAGCCATATCGTATGCGTCTATCGCCCTGTACAGCGCGATCATGCCTTCCTGTATGAGATCTTCGTCTCCCGCTCCCACGAGAAAATACTGTCTTGCAACGGATATGACCAGGCTTTTGTATCTGGTCAGAAGTTCTTCCGTAGATGCCATATTTCCCGCGCGGCTTTCGACAATAAGCGTTGCATCGTCCTTTACTTTCACTTTGCAGACCTCTGTCTGACTATTTCGTAGCAGATCACTCCGCAAGCAACGGACGCGTTGAGAGAATTTACCTTGCCCCTCTGCGGCAGCGCTATGACCTTATCGCAGAGCTTTGAGGTGAGTTCTTTGACGCCGAAGCCTTCGCTTCCTATCACAATCGCGGTATCTCCCGTAAAATGCGCGTCGTAAACGCTTTCGCCGCCCATGTCGGCGCAGTAAACTGTCACGAATTCGTCTTTGAGTTTTCTTATCGCGTCGTTGATATTACCGACTTTTGCTACGGGAACGAGATTCGCCGCTCCGGCGGATATCCTTATCACGGTCTCGTTTACGGTCGCGCTTCTTCTCGACGGTATCACGACGCCATGCACGCCCGCACATTCCGCGACCCTCAGGATACTGCCGAGGTTGTGCGGATCTTCTATCCCGTCCAGAAGCAGTATAAACGCGTTTTCTCCTTTTGCCTTAGCCTTTGCGAGGATATCTTCGAGAGAACAATACGCGAAATCTGCGGTTTCGGCGATAACGCCCTGATGCCTTATCTCTCCCGCAAGCTTGTCCAGCGCGCGCTTGTCGCAGAATTCGATACGCGCCCCCTTTGCCTTCGCTCCGTCAACGAATTTATCGAGATCGTGCGCGCCTTTGAGCACGTAAAGCTTAAATATCTCAGCGTCCGTCCCCAGAAGTTCTCTGACGGCGTTTTTCCCTATCGACAACATTATTTGAGATTTTTCCTCTTTTCTCTTACTTCGAGCATCTTGCCGCAGCTCATCTTGCCTTCGGCGCAAGGACCGTTAACGCAGGAAGGTCCGCATCCCGCGAACAAGGTCGGAGCGACCTCGCATACGAGCGCAAGCATCTGCCATGCGACGTCTCTTATCTCCCACTGCGCCCTGTTGCAGCATCTGAGCGCGAAGAAATGCATAAGCTCTCTCGCGTTCATCGTGACGACCATCTTTGTTTCAGCCGCATTGGGAAGCACGAAACGCGCGTCCTCGTTGGACTTTTCGCAGTCGCCGCCGAGAAGCTGCTGCCATTCGTCGTACCACCCCTGTATCTCGTCCATCTGCTTTTTAAACTTTTGGACGTATTCCTCGCCCAGCTCTTCTATCGACGGAGGGATAACGTAATTGAACGCGCCTTTCTTATTCGCCGCTACGTATCTTTGCGATTTAACGCTGAAGCTGGCGATACGGTGGCGGGTTATCTGCGCCAGAAGGCTTCTGGAAACGCCCTCTATACCGAACGTGAAAGAAGCGTGCTCTATCGGCGAAAGGTGTCCCAGTGAGACAAGCCTCGCGATGAATTTTGACACGTCCTTTTCCTCGACTCCCTCTTTGAGATCCATTATATCGGCGTCGCTGTAACAAAGTTTCGCCGCCAGCGCGACGACCTGTTCGGGGTTGGGCGTATGCTTTAAAAGTACTACTTTGGGTCTGACCTGTGGCATTTTTTCTCCTTATCCGCGCAATTTTCGCGCAGAATCATTCCTGTATCGTAAAAATATTTTTTCGGTTTATAAAAGCTGTCGCTTTTATCTTCGCGCATGCGCGCGAGACAGGCGGCAACTTCTTCCGCTCATGCGCGGAAAGTCTATCCGTTGTTTTGCGCCGCTTTCGAAATAAGTTCAGCTAAACGTTCGCGCTGCCCCGTGATATACAGATATCCGATCAGAGCTTCGTATCCGCTCGCCTTTCTGTAATCGCTCGAGGTGGCGTTTTTAGCTATGTTGTTGGTATGGCTGTTCTTAGCGCGGCGGTATATCCCCTCTTCTTCAACGGTAAGAAGCGGCAGGATGTTTTCTGCGGCGACCGCCTGAGAATGAGCTTTTACCTCCTGCGAGACCGCCTTATGCAGCACGCCCGCCTTACTGCCCGATCCGACCGCTGTACGTGTACGCACGTAAAGCATCTGCACGCTGTCGCCTATATAGGCAAGCACGAGAGGATTCATCTCCCGCGCCTGTTTCACAGATATAGTGACGCCTGCGTAAGGCAGAAAGTCCGTGTTATCTGCCATACTTACTGACGAAATAATCGAACAGCAGTTCGTCGCTGTATTCAAGCTGTCCCGTCATTTTAAGAGTGCACTGCTTGATATATTCTTTACAGCTCTTTTCCATGATACGGATTATCTCGAAAGCTTCGTCCATATCTCTGCCTGCGCAGAACACGCCGTGGTTTGCCATAAAGCAAGCGTTTCTGTCCTTCATCGCGGCGACGGTGCCCTCTTTGATCTTTTTAGTGCCGGGGAGACCGTACGCGCCCACTCTTGCGGAACCGCCGACGAGCTTCAGCATTTCGTCGCTCATCACGGGCAGTTCGATGCGCGCCGAAGCGAGTACCGAACACCATACGGGGTGCGAGTGTATAGTCGCGTTTATTTCCGGTCTGTCAGCCATGATAGCCGCGTGTATCTTTCTTTCGCTGGTAGGTTTCTTGCCGTCTCTCCACACAGAAGTGTCGCTTATCTGAACGACGGGCATGTCTTCGGGCTGAAGCGCAATGTAATCGAGACCCGTCGGAGTGACGAGCATATGATCTTCGTCCAGTCTGACCGCGGTATTTCCCCAGGTGCCCTGCACCAGATTTTCTTTGAGCAGATTTACGCCGCTGTCCTTGATGACCTTGCGCAGTCTGAGTTCTTCTTCCTTAGTCCAAGCCATCTTATTCGCCCTCCCTTTTGGAAATGTTTTCCTGGTTTACCTTGCTGTATTTCTTCTGGTAGATGAAATTCATCAGCTTTGCTTCAATGCAGTTGATCGTCTTGTTTCCGCCCAGAACGCTTCCGCACACGTAAGCGTGGCTTGCCTTGTCGAGCACGAGAGCGCAGGTATACGCTTCGTCCATCGTTCTTCCCACGGTCAGCGCGCCGCCCGAAGGTACGAGCACGGAATTTCTCTTTCTCAGTCCTCTTACCAGATCGTCGGTCGTAGCGCTCTTGCAGGTCTTGCAATTGAGCCCGACTATCTGCGTCATATCGTCGAGTACGGCGGGTATAGTCGCCTTCGCTCTCGCGACCGCGCATACGAAAGGCGCGTTGGTATAAAGCACAGCGTGCACTTCGGGACGCTTAGCAAAAAGTCTCGCTATCACTACGTAGTCCTTGTCTTCCGTCGTAAGCGGCAGTTCGATCAGTCCTTCTGCGGTAAGATCTTTCAAAGCGACCGATGCGTCGTTCACGCAAAAGCCGTCTTTCGTACGCATCGCTATGCGGTCGCCTTTGCCGCTCATGCCTTCCGCGACTACTTTCGCAGCATAGCTTAAAACGGTCTCCTTAATTTTATCGTCAATCATTGTCTTGTCCTCCGAATCTCAATGCGTTAGCTTTATAATAGGTCTTTTTCAGACTCTTGTAAAGTCTCTTATAAGTCACGAACATCTCGTCGTAGATATGAGCGTTTACCGGATTGGGACGGTAGGTCTTGCTCTCCTTTACGAACTGTTTCGCCGCCTCGAAGTTTTCGAGCTCTCCGAGTCCTATCAGCGCAATTATCGCCGCGCCCAGCGCTCCAGCGTTTCTCGGGTTGTCGACTATAGCGAATTCCGCGCCCGTGATATCGGCGATGATCTGCATCCACGCGTTGTCCAGCGCGCCGCCGCCGATTATGCGGAACTGTCTGCAATGGAAGCCGTAATCTTTTTCAAAGTTTTCCAGTATCCATCTGAGATTGTAGCCTATGCCTTCGTAGACCGCTCTCATGAGATGTTCTCTGGTATGTTCGGGTCCGATATTGAACAGGGTCGCTCTGGTGGTGGTCGTGCTTACGGGGCATCTTTCGCCCAGCATCCACGGCGTACAGATAAGATGATTGCTTCCCGGCGGGATACTCTCGATGACCTTATCCATATAAGCGTATATTCCGTCGCCCAGTTCTTTCTGCTCTGTGCGGAAGAACTGATCGATAAGCCACTGGATATTGCTGCCCGCAGCCTCTGTAATGCCGACGACGAGGTTCATGTTCACGTCCGCGCTCTGTATAGCCGCCGCGCCGTGTTTGAAGGCAGTCTGAGTTTTGCTCGCCGCGCCTACCCACGCCGAAGTGCCGAGGTATATATGTATGTCGCCGTCGCCGTTCATGCCGCTGCCGACGCACGCGCTCTGCGTATCGTCGCAACCGCCGAACACCGCGGTGCCTTCTTCAAGCCCCATTCTTTCAGCCGCTTCCTTAGTAAGACCTGAACCGATCTTGTCTGTACTCTTGACGAGCGGAGGAAGCTTTGACATATCCAGTCCCGTGAAAGACAGTATAGAAAGCCACTCTTTCTTCTTGAGGTCGAGACCGTAACTGGACGCGCCGCTGTATTCGGCGACCATTTCGCCCGTACATTTGAATTTAAGATAACCGTTGACGTCGAGGAAATATTTTGTATTGTTGTAGACGTCGGGACGTTCCTCTTTGAGCCAGATAAGTTTCGCGATGACGTCCTTGCCCATTATAGGAGTGCCCGCGAGCAGTTTGAAAATGCGCTTGCCGCCCACCTTGTTCATTATTGCGCGCGCCTGTCTTTCCGCTCTGCCGTCTACCCAGGTGATATTGTTGTGAAGGACGTTTCCCCACTGGTCTATCGGTATGATGCCCATAGCCTGCGTGGAAAAGACTATACCTTTTACGTCCGCAGGGTCTATCTTGTGTTCTTCGACCAGATTTTTGGTCGCCGTACAAACAGCCGACCAGTATTCGTCGGGATTCTGTTCGACAAAACCCGGGCTGGGGTAATAAGTCGGATACGGCTCAGTCTTAGTGCCGATGATGCGCCCCTCGAAATCGACGAGCACGGCTTTATCCGAACTCGTGCCCATATCGTGCGCGATAATGTATCTGCCCATATTTTTCTCCTCTCGATTTAACTTAGCTTAAATGACTTCTTAATATGAAAACGGGTCGCGCACCTTCTCGGTGTGCAACCCGTCCGCACAGGATATTTAAATCCGTATTTCCTTATTGCTTCTTTGCCGCAGCTTTTGACGCTTCCTTCTTAGCGCGGTATTCTGCAACCTGCTGTTCCATCGGAACGGTGCGTTCTTTTACCAGCTTGAAGACGTCTTCGAAACGGTTGAGAGCTTCGTCGATGATCTCGTCGGTATCCGCCATAGAGGTGTACAGACGGCTGCCCGCGAGGGTAACTACGCCGTGAGACATATAAGCCGCGCCCATGTGTTCCATAGCTTCCTTTCTTACCATGATCATATCCTTCTTCTTCAGAACCTTGAGCAGGTTGAGGATATTCATAGACGAGAAATCGTAGCTCATTGCGCCCGTGCATTCGAGGTGGACGATAGAGCCCTGGTTGTATGCGACGTAAGGAAGTTTGTAAGCTTCGATAAGTCTGACGAGACCGTCGGTCAGTCTGTTGCCCGCGAGACCCGCTTTTACGCAAGCGTTGTTCTTCGCGATCTCCTTGATAGCAACGTAACCTGCCATAGCGGACAGCGGGTTCGCAGCCAAAGTGCCGCCGACGTACGCCTTCTTAGCGCCGCCCGCAACGCCTGCCGCCATAAGGTTGACCAGTTCTCTCTTACCGCCTACGCCGCCTGCAGCAGGATAGCCGCCCGCGACGATCTTGCCGAATACGGTAAGGTCGGGTTTAACGTTGAACAGACCCTGCGCGCCGCCGAGACCTACTCTGAATCCGGTGACGACTTCGTCGAATATGAACAGACAGCCGTACTTGTCGCAAAGAGCTCTTACCTTAGCGTTGTAATCCCAATCGACGGGTCTGGTACCGGACTCAGGACCGACAGGCTCTACGATAACAGCCGCTGTGCCGCCTCTCATCTTGTTGAGCTTGAGGTAGGTTTCGAGCATCTCGCAGTCGTTGGGTCTTACTTCGTCGACAACGGAGAAGATGTTGTTGGGGATACCGTGGGATTCGAGGAACTGTCTGGTGCCCGGAACTTTGAGTCCGTAAACCATCTGGTCGGACCAGCCGTGGTATGCGCCGCCGATCTTGATGATCCTCTTCTTCTTGGTCGCGCATCTCGCGATACGGATAGCCGCCATGACGGATTCTGTACCGCTGCCCAGCATACGGAATTTCTCGACGTTGGGCATATGCTTGTTTATCTCTTTAGCTATCAGGAGTTCCGCTTCATGGAAAAGACCGGTAACGGGTCCGCATTCCTTGATCAGCTTTATCGCCTCGTCTCTTACCGCGGGGAAGTTGCTGCCCAGAATGGT
>DVNX01000093.1 GCA_018714045.1 Candidatus Ornithoclostridium faecavium | reverse complement strand
AACGCACCGTGTATTTGTTCTTCTCCCATTTCGCGTAAAGCGTCTGATCCTCCGTCACCTCGTACGGGAAAGAGATTTTGTTCGAGAAAGTTTTATCCGTATACCAGCCTTCGAACTCATATCCGTCTTTTGTCGTTTCCGGCGATCGGTCTATGACCGATACTATCATATCGCTTACATACGTTCCGCCGTCGGTATCGAAACGCACCGTGTATTTGTTCTTCTCCCATTTCGCGTAAAGCGTCTGATCCTCCGTCACCTCGTACGGGAAGACCGCTTTTTTGACGAATCCGCCGTCTTTATACCACCCCGCAAAAGTGTATCCGTCACGGGTCGTCTGCGGCTCTTCGTCTATCCGCGACGTTGTTATCGGGGCTATCGGAGTCCCGTGATCCACTTCGAAAATCACGGTATATTCCTGCGGTTGTTCGGGCTCCGATCCTCCGATCTTTTTGTAATACGCATACACGCTCACGTCTTCCGTAAGCGGAGTTTCTTCGTATGTGTTTGCCGTCAACCGTTCCTGCCATGTCCCGTTATCGAAAAACCAGCCTTCAAAAGTATGATCGTCCTTCTCCGGCGCGGCAGGCAACGTCAGGCGTTCGTTTCCCGAAGTTTCTATGCTATCGACCGCCTCCCCGTCTATATAAAATGTGATCGTGTATTCCGAAGCGACAGGCGTCTCGTTTTCGAGGTAATACGCATAGACGTTGACGTCTTCCGTCAATACCTGTCCGACAAAAGTATCCTTTGTCAATTCATCCTTCCATATACCCTTATCCGAAAACCAGCCCTTGAACGTAAATCCTTCTTTCTTGGGCGCTGCGGGCATCGATATTTCTTCGTTGCCGTAAGTTTCTATCGTATCAACGAGTTCATCGCCGTCATAAAAAGATATCGTGTATTTTTTCGGAACTTCCGTTTCGGTGTCGCAAGCGGTAAAAATACCGACGGACAGCACGAAGCACATCATCATGCTTAAAAGGGAAATAAAATGTTTTTTCATCAGTAACCTCCCTGCGGTCAAACGTCTGCTTCGCATTAATAAAAGCAGCGCCAGACGTTATTATATAGAGATCCGTAAACTATCACTTCTCAATTAACAGATATTATAACACACATTCCCCTTTTCCTCAACCGTTTGTCGAACAAGGGGCATACCGACAGATGCGGACGATCGGGAGTCTTATCCAAACAGGTCGCAGCATACACGTAAAACGCTCGCCTCCTGCCGCGCTCCAACCAAGCGGCTTGTCGAATCGACATTGCTTTGGTTTATTCTGTAAAATCGGTAAACGCTTTCAAAAGGCGGCCATTATGTTTCCTGCCGGTATTTATTATGTACAGACGCGCGGCTTGCCTCGTCTGTACGAGATATAGGAGGAAAATCAATGATTATTGCTGTTCAAAGGTGTTCGGGCGAGGTTAAGCAAACGCAATTTTAACGATTGCCGTATTGTTGCTGTTGTGTTTTCCTATTCGCGATACACTTTTCCCAACTGGCGCAATCATAACCACCAGCCGTGCTGGTGGTTATGATTTTACATTTATATTAAAATGCTTAGATCGGTGCAGGTTTCGTCCGTGCAAGAGAGACTGAGCAACCCTGCTCACAAGCAAAAGCTCATGGCGACTTTCTTTAAAAAGTCTTATTTTTACTTTGCTTTTTCGCTTCCGATAAAAAGCACGATTTGTTACCACTTTTTATCGGCTTCGCTCCCTTTGGTAGCCTTTTATAAGATGATAATAAATTGCGACCGCATATTTACTGCACGGTCGCGAAAGTCCGCTCTCTGACAGGGAAAATACAAATAGCGTGCTTTATGTATCTCACCGTGAAGATTGCGATAGGTTTTGTCGTTTCAAAAGCAAGAAGGCGACCCAGTGTACTTAGTCGTACACGGTCGCCTTCGCGTCTTGCCGAAACGGCAAAAAATGTCGTAATATTCGCGGTGAGATCAGAATTCCGCGCTACCCGTCGTCCTACTAAACGGAATAACGTCCCTTATATTCTGCATACCCGTAAGGTACATGATAAGTCTTTCGAAGCCGAGACCGAAGCCCGCGTGCTTTACGCCGCCGTATCTGCGCAGATCGAGATACCACCAGTAATCTTCCTCTTTGAGTCCGAGCTCCTTCATGCGTGCGGTCAGAAGGTCGAGTCTCTCCTCTCTCTGCGAACCGCCGATGATCTCGCCTACGCCGGGAACGAGCATATCGACCGCGGCTACCGTCTTTCCGTCGTCATTGAGACGCATATAGAACGCCTTGATCTCCTTCGGGTAATCGGTGACGAAGATAGGCTTTTTGAATACCTGTTCGGTAAGGAATCTTTCGTGCTCGGTCTGAAGGTCTGCGCCCCAATATACGGGGTACTGGAACTTGTCTTTATGCTTTTCAAGTATCTCTACCGCACGAGTATAGGTGACCTTTTCGAAATCGCTGTTTACGATATGGTTAAGCCTTTCGATAAGACCCTTATCCATAAAGTTGTTGAAGAACTGCATTTCTTCAGGGCACTTTTCGAGGACGTCTTTAATAACGTACTTGATCATGTCGCGAGCGAGATCCATATCGTCGTTAAGATCGGCGAAAGCAATTTCAGGCTCAATCATCCAGAACTCTGCGGCGTGGCGGTTGGTATAGCTCTTCTCCGCTCTGAAAGTGGGGCCGAAAGTATAAACGTTGCGGAACGCGAGCGCGAAACACTCTGCGTTGAGCTGACCGCTTACGGTAAGGTTGGAGCTTTTACCGAAGAAATCCTGCGAAAAATCTACGCTGCCGTCCTCTTTGAGCGGCGGATTCTTGGGATCGAGAGTGGTCACTCTGAACATTTCGCCCGCGCCTTCGCAGTCGCTGCCCGTGATAAGCGGAGTGTTCACGTATATAAAGTTTCTTGAAGCGAAGAAAGCGTGTATCGCCTGAGCCGCAACGCTTCTGACGCGGAAGACCGCAAGGAAGGTATTCGTTCTGGGACGGAGATGAGCTATCTCGCGCAGAAATTCTAAGCTGTGTCTCTTCTTCTGCAAAGGATACTGAGGAGAAGAAGTCGCTTCGACCTCAATGCTCTCCGCTTTGATCTCGTAAGGCTGCTGAGCGTTAGGGGTAACTACGACGGTGCCTACCACCGAAAGACCTGCGCCGACGTTCTGAGAAACTACGTTCTTATAGCCTTCCATATCCGCGTCCGCGACTATCTGCGTAGACTTGAATTTAGTACCGTCGTTCAGCTCTATAAAAGCGAAATTCTTGCTGTCTCTTATAGTTCTGACCCAACCGTAAACCTTGACGGTCTGACCGTCCAGCGCGGCGAACTGCTCGCCCAATTGCCTCAAAGTCAATTCTTGCATAACTACTCCGTTTGCTTAAAAGCGTGTTTAATAGTATTACTGATTTTAGCATACGGGCGCGCTAAAAGCAAATGAAACGCGCAAAAATGAAAAAATAGCGGATAAATCGCGGACTTTTTCAGCTTATAGCGACGATACGCGGCGCCTTAGCGCAAAAAGCGACATAAGTATATAAGCGTTTTCGTATCAAGTCTAAATTGCCTGATATTTTAAAATCAAAGGACGGTATGCGCCGAAAAACAGAAATAAAAAAGGGACTTTTTCAAGTCCCTCCGACGCGGCAAAGCCGCTGATCTTCAAACAACCAAAGACGAAAAGTTAAAACCCGCTTCAAGCAGGTGGGTATGCTGTGACGATGTTCTGTAATCCTCAACGCAAAGCGATTTAACGAGGCACGCCATCCGACCGTCAACTCCGCATTCCCTTATTAGTAACTGCGGTTAATGATATCGCCTTCGGTCAACTATATTATAGCCCAACGCGAGCAAAAATACAATATGCGTAACGAAAATTTTACATAAGCGTGAAATATTCGTTATGAAACAGGCATTTTCAAGAAAAAAGCGCGATATCGCGATCAAGTGCTTGCTTTTTCTTCTCCTCTTTCGAGAAAACGCGCCCATCTTTCGGACAAGTATTTCTTTTCAGCGGAAACGGTCATAAGACCTTGCAAAAGCCTTTCCTCTTCTTCTTTTACCTCTTTGGAATCCTTTCCGTATTTCTTTGCCAGCGCGGTAAGTCCGTACAGAGCGAGACCGAATGCGTGTCTTTCGCTGTGTACCGTCGACGCCGCGTGCGCGACCGCTCTCGCCGCCGCTTCAGCGACCTCGTTGCCACTCTCTTTCGCCGCAATGTGCGCCGCTAAGATCTCGCGCCGCGCTTCAGGCATTTTTATAACGCCTTTCGACCACAGATACGACGCGTCCCTCGACCGTCTTACCCTGTCGTCGTCGCAATACTCTTCAAAGAGCTCAACGTACTTTTCGGAATATTCGTACGCCCAGACTACCATACAGAGTTTCGAACACTCCGCCGCCAGAGAGTATAGTTCCGCCACGCCGTCGTCGTACGGCATAAACAGCATTTTACGCGGCTTAGCGCTCATAACTCGCTGCTCGTTCCTATGCGGCTTACGCCCGCTTCGATATATTTTACCGCCGTTTCGCGATCGCGTATGCCGCCCGAAGCCTTGATCTTACACTTGCCGCAATGCGCTTTCATTATCTCTACCGCATGCAAAGTAGCGCCGCCCTTGGAAAATCCCGTGCTGGTCTTTACGAAATCCGCGCCCGCTTCTGCGCATATTTCGCACGCCGTCGCTATCTCTTCGTCTGTCAGAAGGCAGGTTTCGAGAATGACTTTGACGGTCGCGCCGCAGGAACGGACGCCCTTTATATCCTCAAAAACGTAAGCTCTGTCGCCGTCTTTGAGCGCACCTACCGCGATGACCATGTCAATTTCGTCCGCGCCGTCCTCAACGGCTTTTTTCGCTTCGAAAGCCTTTGCTTCCATACTCATCGCTCCCAGCGGGAACCCTACCACGCAGGCGACTTTTACGTCGCTGCCTTTAAGAAGCTTTTTGCATAAAGATACGTAACGGGAATTAACGCAAACGCTCGCGTAATCGTGTTTTTCAGCCGTTTCGCACAGCTTTTCGATATCCGCTTTTTTAGCGTCGGCTTTGAGATTGGTGAAATCTATGTACTTGTTTATGTTCATATGCGCCTCACTTTATTATCTTAAGTATCGGGTCTTTTCTGCCCGGGTCTTTATCTGAGAAAGCAACCGCGTCCAAAACGTCTTTAGCGTAAACGACGTCTTCGTATCTGTCGAAATACATTGTCGCGATAAGTCCGTCTTCCTCTATCCTGTCGCCTCTTCTCACGTTGAACTTAAGCCCTACGTGCGGAAGTATCGAATCCTCTTTTTTATTTCTGCCGCCGCCCAGCGCCAGGACGACCCTTGCGGCTTTCATTGCGTCCACGCTCTTGACGTAGCCTCTTTTTTCAGAAAATATCTCTATCTTGCATTTAGCGCGGCAAAGCGGCTTGTCGAGGACGTCCTCTTTCGCGCCCTGAGCGATAAGCATGCTCCTGAATTTTTCGAGAGCGGTGCCCGATTTTATTGCATTGTCCACGTCTTTTTCCGCGCCTTCGTAATCGAGAAGCCCGACGCAGAGCGCCTTCGCGACCTTATACAGCGGACAATCCGTATTCCCTTTAAGAACTTCGATTGCGCCTTCAACCTCTAACGAATTGCCTATGTAATCGGAAAGCGGCTCATCCATATCCGTAATAAGCGCGCTGACGTTTCTGCCCGCGCGTCTGCCCGTTTCGACCATGAGCCGAGCGAGCTTTTCCGCGCTTTTCAGATCGTGCATAAACGCGCCCTTGCCGCATTTTACGTCGAGGATAATGTTTTTCGCGCCAGCCGCCAGCTTTTTGGACATTATCGAAGCGGCGATGAGAGGTATGCTCTCGACCGTTGCCGTAACGTCTCTGAGAGCGTAAAGTATCTTGTCTGCGGGACAAACGTCCTTTGTCTGCCCAGCGATAACGAGACGCGTCTTTTCTATCTGCGCGTAAAACGCCTTTTCGTCAATCGCGGTGGTCACTCCGTCTATTGCTTCCAGTTTGTCGAGAGTGCCGCCCGTGTGCCCCAGGCCTCTGCCGCTCATCTTTGCGCATACTCTGCCCAAAGCCGCCATCACGGGTATCACGATAAAACTGGTGCTGTCGCCTACGCCGCCCGACGAGTGTTTGTCAACCGTCCTGTCGCCGTAAGCGGAAAGATCGACCGTATCGCCGCTTTCAGCCATAGCCGAAGTAAGATAAAAGGTCTCTTCGTCGGTCATACCGTTTATCGCTATCGCCATAAGCAAAGCGGCGGACTGATAGTCCGCAACGCTTCCGTCGACGACGCCTTTTATCCAGAAATCGATCTGTTCTTTCGAAAGCGCCTTTTTATTGCGTTTATCGTCTATGACGTCGTAAATACGCATATTATCTCCTTTTTCTTGCCGTTTCGACTATTTGCTTCACGTCGTTTTCGTCGCAGTCTTTGCCTATCTTGCCTATCCTGTAAACGAGATCGGTATCGAAAGTAACGGCGACTTCCTTATAACCGAAATTTTCCGAAAGCGCCTTTTCAAGCTCTCTTGTATAAGCCGTTATGCCGCTTAAAGTGAATATGGGTTCTGAAACGATGCCGACGGCGAGGTAATCGCCTGCGCCTGCAAAGCAGTACTCTTTTACCAGCTTGTAGTCTTTGAGAAAGCCGTCTATATCCGCGTATGCGGGAGCCACTATTGCCACGGAAGCGGTCAAAGCCGCTATAATAAAAGTATCCATGCTTTTACCGTGTGCAAAAAAGGCTTTTATATTCGTCTTACTGAAAATTACTGCTGCTCGTAACGGGTAACGTTTCTGCCGTCGCCCCACAGCTGCTCTAAGCTGTAAAGCTTTCTCGTCTCTTCGTGGAAGACGTGAACGACTACGCTGCCGTAGTCAACGACCGCCCATCTGCCGTCGCGTTTGCCTTCGCTTCTGAGCGGCTCTATGCCGTAGTTCTTGCTGAGTTCGTCCTCAAGGTTGTTGGCAAGAGCCTTAACCTGAGTGGTAGAACGACCGCTGACTATAACGAAATAGTCCGCGACGATGGAAAGTTCGCCGATATCTATCACGACGATATCCTGACCTTTTTTGTCGTCAAGGATCTTGCATATAAGGTTTTTGAGTTCTTGAGTTTGCATATTTTCTCCGTTTATTTGTAGTAATCGACCGCTTCTTGCGTAAGCGGATAGATATAACAGTTTTTTTCGATAAGATAGTCGTAAGAGCGTTTCAGACAGGCTTTAAAGCCTTTTTCGAAATCCTCTCTTATCAGTTTTCTGAGCCCTTCCACGCCCGTAAAGTCGCGCGCGTCCTCAAGCATATCCGCGCAGAATATCAGTTTATCGAGTGTGTTCATCGCGGGTTTGCCGGTACAATGGCAGGCTATCGCGTTTATTATCCTTTCGTCCTTTATCCCGTACTCCTCTTTCGCGACGACGGCTCCGTAAAACTGGTGCTCGACCTCGCTTCCGACGCTGGCTGCGGGCACTTTTGAAGTATCGTGCGCGTTTCTGCATCTTAGCTTAGCGCAGTCGTGCAGCATAGCCGAAAGAAACACTTCGTCGTTGTCGAGTCCCAGCGAACATTCGAAATTTAGTCTTAAAGCGCATTCGCACGTCCGCGCTATATGGTCGTAAGTTTTCGGAAGGACTTCGCCTTTCAGTTTCGCGGCTTTGTCTGCGTATTTTGCGTAAAGCCCGTTCTTCTTTATATAGTCTGCGACCTTAACGGGGATATCATCCGTTTTGTCCATATTGATAAGGTATCTCACGCAGGTCGAGCTCACGGTTTTCGGCGTCTTGTCGACGACAGTTATATCCGCGCCCTTTCCGCGCCAGTATTCAAGCGCTTTTTCAAACTCTTCCTGTCTGTCCGCGCGGGGAAAAACGGTGAACGCGGTAAGCTTTATCAGCTTTTCGGGATCCTTCCATTTTTTAAGATCGATGAGGCTGTCTCCTCCGATGATATAAGATATTTCGCCGTATATCTCTTTGAGACGGGGTATCACGTCGCACGCGTAATTCACGCCTCCCAACTCGTATTCCAGGGTGCATACCTCGAAACGTTCTTCGTCCGCGACGGCAAGTTCGAGCATATTTATCCTGTCTATGAAAGACACGTTGCACTTTTTGTGCGGAGGAATGCCCGACGGCACGAATACTATCTTGCCCAGACCGTAGTCAAGCGCCGTTTTTGCCATATCCAGATGCGCGTTGTGAACGGGATCGAAAGCCCCGCCGAATATACCTGTTTTCGCCATAAGGTTATTATATATCAAAACGCGCGTTCAATCAATTATTTTATAAAATTTTACCTGTTTATGACCTTTAAGCGTTTAACTTCTGCCCTTTTGTCAAAAATAGGGGTATGAACAGATATATAGACGTTTTCTTTACGGTGTTGGGCTTGTTTGTCCTGAGTTTCGTACTTTGCGGATTTCTTACCGCTAAATTCGCGGTCAAACTGACAGTCTCCTTTTTAGTCGCGATCGCCGCCGTATGCGCGATAGCCTTTTTCGTACGCGGCGGTAAACGTAAATTTCCCGATTACAGGTCTTTCGTTACATACTGCATACTTTCCGACGAAGAAAAGATAGCGGCGCTTTTCGAAAAAGCGGGGCTTATCAGAAGCGCGGAGATATCGGACGGCGTTTATCCCGCTTTCGACGGAGCGGCGTGTCTTTACCTTAAATTTTCCAAGCCTTCCCGCGATTATATTGTGACTTTATACAAAAACTGCGTGAAAAACGGAGTAAAAAAACTTACCGTGTGGTGCGCCGCGTTCGAACGCGCGGGCGTGGCTATCGCTTGCACTCTTCCTGAAGTCGAGATAAAGTTCAGGACTCTGCGCCCTTTGTTCAAAAGAGTAAAAAAACAAGGTCTTTTAAGCGGAGAAGACATACGCCCCGCTCCTCGCCCGACGCTGAAAACTCTCATTCCGATAGTATTCAACGCTAAAAATTCTTACCGTTTCGCTTTAGTATCCCTCCTGCTGTACGCGCTTTCTCTTCTCACTCCTCTCAAAGCGTATTATATCACGGTAGCGACTGTCGCGCTCGTCCTCGCTGTCATTGCGAGAGTTATCGGCGAAAGATACGACCGACGTTCTTAGACGCGCGCGTACACGCGGTCTTATTTTCAATGATAAAAGATATATCTTCCCGATACACATAAAAAACAGCTCCCTTTCGGGAGCCGCATTCTTTCCTTTCTCTTTCGCTTGTCATTCTATGTCGTCGTCATCGGGCTTGGGAACTTCGTCGATCTGTCTTCTGCTCATTCTCTTGACCGTATTTATTATTACGTTGTTAATATACAGTCTGAATTCGCAGCCAAGGAATCTCGCCGCCTTTTCGCTCATGACTATGCGCGGCAGGAATATCTTGAGATAGTCCATAACGGACGAAGAGTTGTCCATATAGAATTTAACGCTGATTATCCTCTTTTCGCCGTCGACAAGCACGATATTCTTCTTTATCGAATAGTTGACTATGTCGTGAATATCGTCGTTGCGTTCGTTTATCCTCTTTACGCGCGTGCGGTGAGCGTCGCTTTTATCGGCTATAACGAGAGCCGCTGCAATTTCGTTTACCACGTTGCCTATCTCCTCTTCGTGATTGCCGACCGCCGTGCATATCTTGCAGACGTCTTCGAGAGGCATACCCATATCTTTCAATATCGGATATATGAGTATCGCGCCCGTAACGCCGTGATCTTTACGGTTTATCATATTTCCGACGTCGTGCACGTAACCCGCTATTTTCGCCAGCTCCTTAGTCTTTTCGTCGTAACCGAGTTTGTCGAGTATCATATAAGCGGTGCGCGAAACGTAACCGACGTGCCTTAAGCCGTGCTCAGTATATTTCATAGCGCTGAGCACGTGATTGGCGCCGTCTATCATGAGTTGTATTTCTTTATTGTTTCTGACGTCTTCGTACGTTACCATATTCCCCCCTTAAGTAAACAGTTCGTAATCCGCCTGTTTTTCCGCGAAAGCAATATCTGTCGCCTTTTCAAGTACGCGACGGTTGTCTCCGCCTCCGACGGCGTGTTCGAGATAATATACGACCATCTTTACGAAAGTCTGGTATTCTTCTATTTTATCCGCCTTATTCTGCGAGATCAGCGCCGCCATAACGCGTTCCACCGCGTCGTCGAGCTGTTTATGAGAATACTTGCCTTCCATCGCTCCTTTTATACGCAAAGTGACGTAAGCGCGTCTGAAAATCAGGTCGGAATTGTCGATTATCCTGGGCGCTCTGGTATTCATTCTGTACATTCTGCCGTCGTGCACGTAATATATCACGCTGGCTGACGAATAGAGGAAAATACAGGTTATTATCTCCTCTTTGAGCACAGGGGTTATGTCGTCGTCGAGAAGCATATCCGCGACGCGTTCCCTCATATCGGCAAGCTGTTTACTGTTGCAGAGGAATATCGCGAATGTGATTATCCCCATCTTTTCGTCGACCGCGTAGTTATCCAAGCCGAAACGGATAAAATATTCGTACGCCGTCAGCTTGTCTCCTATTTTAAGAAGAGCGTTTTTGAGTTCTCTGTCCGTGCCCGTCATGCGCGTGCCTTCGCTTGTGGTGCGCATAGGCAGAAAACGTATGATATCGTCGAGACCCGCTCTCATGTCCGAGCTCATTTCAAGAGGAGCGAAATCGTAAAAAGCGGGCTTTATCTGACAATCCGCATACTTTTCAAGATATATCTTTACAAATTTAGCGTCGTCCTGCTCTCCCATAAGCGCGACCTGAGCGTTTATGACTTTGAGAGCCTCTTCTCTCTTCCCGCACAGATTGAGCGCTATCGCGTACATTTTATTGTAATAATAGTAGTTGGGATCTTCTGTCGCGAGAGCGCGCGAAAGCTCAAGAAGCTTTTCGTTATATCCGCAAGAAACGAACGCCGCGAAGATATCCCTGAGTCCTTTGAGATCGTCTGAATCCACCGCGTCGATAAGTCTGTCCGCGACTTCGTTTGCGATATAATCGTCGCCGAGGATATGCGCGGCATTGAATTTTATGCACAGAGCTGCTACGTCCGATGAGACTATCTCA
Source organism: Candidatus Ornithoclostridium faecavium (assembly GCA_018714045.1). GTDB lineage: Bacteria > Bacillota > Clostridia > Christensenellales > UBA3700 > Ornithoclostridium > Ornithoclostridium faecavium. The sequence goes on along the minus strand of DVNX01000093.1, from coordinate 6,731 downwards.
AGCACTTTGTCGGCGTAAAGGATGGCTTTCTCGCAGTCGAAACGCAGACAGCAACGTGCGATTATCCTGTAAAATTCGCAGGTGTATTCTCCCGCAACGTCTATCTTGCTCAGAAGGTAGTTCGCCGCCTGACGGCACTTGCCCTTTTCAACCATTTCTTTGGCTTCCTGCATTACCGCAAACACGTTTTCGTCCGGCATCGGCTCTCCGTCCAGTCCGTCCATAGGCTGGGAGAAGTTCTGAAGCGACATAGCGAAATCTCTGAACGCTCTTTCAAGAACTTTTCTCTCGCCTTCGGGCGCTGACGAAAAATCGAGCGTATCCTTGACCAATCCGAAGTAGTAACCTACCGCTTCGGCGTTCTCCATCTGAATATTGTTGTTGACCAGCTCTCTGATTATCGGCTTTACGGACGCGTCCTTGACGTTGCCGCCCGTCTTCATGTACTGTTTGAGAGCGCGGTGCAGATAGTAGTTGGAAACAGGATAATTGCTCATTTCGGCAAAAGCTACGCCGCGCGCCTTGTCGGCGCGTATATCGCTGAGCCCGAAACGGTTGAGCATTTTCACGCATTCTGCAGACTTGCCCTTTGCAAGCATGCCTTCAGCGAGATTTATTATCTGTTCGGGGTCGTAATTATTGGGTGTCGGAACGGTTATTCTTGTCATCTGCTTCCTCGAATATTTTTTCTACGTCCTCTTTTGTAAATTCTTGCGTTTTGTGACAGAAATCGCAATGGAATTCTATCTTTCCGTTTTCTTTTATTATATCGAGCGCGTCTTTCTTTCCGATCGAAACGAGTATGCGCTCCATAGCTTCTCTGCTGCAACTGCATACGTAAGCGGGATAAGTGGGTTGCAACGCCTTTATTTCGAAATGCCCGAAATATTCTTCGATGAGCGTTGACGGAGTGTGCTTTTCTACGATATCGTCCATATCCTTGAAATTCCTGACCACGTCCGCGAGCGTTTCGACTATCTCAAAAGGACAACCCGGCATAGGCTGTACTATCACCGCGCCCGCCGCCTTTACGCTTCCGTCCTCGTTCAGTCTTACGCCCGTCGCTATCGCGCTGGGAAGTTGCTCCGAAGTCGTGAAATAGTAAGCAAAATCCGCGTCTACGCTGCCGTTGACCAGTTTAACGGTGCCGTTGTAAGGTTCTTTCAGCCCGAAATCCTTTATCACGGTCAGTCTGCCGTCTCCGCCGATGACTTCTCTTGCGGGGCGGATATCTTCGCCCGCGAAGCAATCGGGGTTATCCATACGGCAACGTACCTTTGAACCGCAGTCGCCGCATACGATTATGTTGCCGCCCGCTCCGTCACCGTCGATGATAAGCGTGAGTTTATGCTTTAATCCTTTGAATCCAGCGCTCATGAATACGCCCATAGCGAGCACTCTCGCGAGCGCGTTGGTCGCGCTCTTGGACAAGCCGTGTATCTTACGCGCTTTTTCAGCCGTTTCCGTGCAATCTATCGCCGTTACTACCGCTTTTCCTCCGAAAAGCATAGACCTTAAAAGTATGTCCATTACAATCTTTCGCAGACCCAGACTATACGCGCCGTCTTAGCGCTTACCTCGCCCATGGTCGAGAAATCGTACGCTTTGAAAGAAAACAGATCTTTCATCGCGTTTTCGATATCTTCGCGGGTATGGGTGTACTGGGTATGCTCCTCCGTCTGTTTTATATATTTTCCGTCTTTGTCTCTTATGAAGAACGTAAGTTCCATTTTAACGCCGCCTTTGAAAGGAGCGTTTGTCCAAAGATACGTCACGTCGTCGTAGTCTTCGAAAAACACGTTATCCGCGATTATCTTTTTTATCTTGTATTCGCTGGATACGTCGAATATCAGCTTGCCGCCCTTTTCGAGAATACAAGCCGCGTTTTTGAAAAACACGGCGAGATCCTTAGGTCTGATATAGTTGAGTCCGTCGCATACGCAAGTGACGAAATCCACCGTCTTGTGCGGTCTGAAAGTCGTCGCGTCAGCCTCTACGAAAACGGGTCTTACTCCCGCTTCTCTCGCGTTCGCCGCAGCGCGGCTGAGCATTTCGGGGCTTATATCTGCACCCGTCATCTTCTTGCCCTTCTTAGCGAGAGCGACCGTTATCGCGCCGCTGCCGCAACAAAGGTCTGCTCCTTCCGTACCTTCGATCTCGCGATCGAGAAGCGCGAGATACCCCTCGTAGTCGAAATCCGCCATCAGACGGTCGTAGTAAGCGGCGAGACAGCCGTACCCGTTCATCTCTTCTTTCCTTTTTTCGGGTTAGCGCGCTGAGCTTTCGCAGCTTCCTTGAGTTGCTGTTTCCTCTGCATTTGCGCAGTCTTTGCCGCCTGCTCCTGCTCGTATTCGTACATCTGATTGACCAGAAGATCGTTGCAGATGTTGCCGAACGAAACGTCAAGCATTATATACAGGCTTGCACCAACCGTGATCATTGCGAAATATACGATATACTTTACGATGTTGACCATGATAAGAAACATCGGCGCTACCAGAACGATCGTAAGTATGAGATTGGGCAGGAACATTATCAAAGAAGATATGCAGCTGTTCTTGATATAGTCCTTGTATCCGAATCTGAAAGATACCGACGTCGGAAGGAATACCGCAGCGAAAAGCATAGACAGAAGCCCGAGCAAAAGCGAACCTATGCTCCAAATCCATATTCCGGCCGAAGCGGAGCCCGTCGTAGCCATAAGACGCATAAGCTCTATCGTTCCGCACGCCGCGCTGGTGCCTACGAGTCCCAGATAGGTAAACGTGATGAGGAATTTCCACCAATGCAGTTTTATGCCTCTGAAGAAGTGCTTGAAAACTTTGACCTCTACTCCCCAGTAGAAATTTCTGATGCAGTGATAAGCGCCCGCAAGCCCTATCGAAAGTATCATAAGTCCGGGCGTGAAGAAATACAGGAAGAAATCGCTTCTTATGCCGTATATCATATTTATACCCGCGACGGTGTCGTCGACGAGTCCGTAACCTATGCCGAGAAAACCTGAAAAGCTGTATCCCGCTTCCGTTATCTGGTTCTGTTCGTAAAGTCCCATGAGGAACACGAACATAACGATGAGCGGCAACGCGAAGATATCGACCATAAGGTTGACAGCCAGCATGCCTTTGAGATTGGAGCCGAATACCGAAAACGCCTTGCGTATCCTTCCCCTTTCGCCGTAATCCCTTTCGGGTCCGAGATCCTTGCTCAAAGTCATCTTTGCAGCAAGTTGCGTCAATTTAGACATATATACTCCTGAGAATAATAAAAATATTGTACACATTATTTTACACTACTTTTATAAAAAGAGCAATTGAATTATAGGCAACTATTTGCAAAATTAAGCGAAAAACGCTTTACATAACACTGCCTTTATGGTATTATTGTTCAAAGCAATAGAGGCGCGGTACTCATCAGTACGCGGGGCAACGTTTCAGGGAACGCCGCCGAAAGGGTTTACCGCCGAAGTCGTTTTTCTTCCTTGAAAGACCTGCGGCTGGATGCGGAGTTAAGAGTTCCGTATCTGTCATCGTACGATGGAGCGCTATTTGCGGAAACCTTTATATGATTTCCCTTTTCCGTTCTTTCGTTGCGAGAACGGATTTTTTATTTCCGTAATCCTCTTTGAATAAGATAAAATATTCGGCGTTACGCCGCAAAATACAGGAGTTTTTATGAAAAAGTACAACGTAGCCGTCGTCGGCGCTACCGGCATGGTCGGCAATAAGTTCCTCGAAGTTCTGGCGGAGAAAAAGCTCCCCGTCGAAAACTACTACCTCTACGCTTCCGCTAAAAGCGCGGGCAAGACGGTCAATTTCATGGGCAAGGATTATACGGTCATCGAACTGACCGAAGCCAACGTCCTCGACAAAAAGATAGATATCGCTCTGTTCTCCGCAGGCGGCTCCACCAGCGCTAAATTCGCGCCCGTATTCGCAAAGCACGGCGCGGTCGTTATCGACAACTCCAGCCAGTGGCGTATGCACGACGACGTTCCGCTCGTAGTTCCCGAGGTCAATCCCCAGGATATCGACTGGAACCACGGCATCATCGCAAACCCCAACTGCTCTACCATTCAAGCTATGGTCGCTCTTAAGCCGCTTTACGATAAATACGGCATCAAGAGAATAGTTTACAGCACTTACCAGGCTGTCAGCGGCGCGGGCGTCGCGGGATACAACGACCTTATGGAAGGCATCAAGGCTTTCAGCAAGGGCGAGACTTACAAGACTCAGAAATTCCCCTACCAGATCGTCAACAACTGCCTGCCCCATATCGACGTGTTCCTCGATAACGGCTATACCAAAGAGGAAGAAAAGATGATCAAAGAGACCAAAAAGATCCTCGGCGATCAGAATATCAAAGTCACCGCTACGACCGTACGCGTGCCCGTCCTCAATTCTCACAGTGAATCCATCAACGTGGAATTCAATAAGCCCTGCACTAAAGAAGGCGTTATCGAAGCGCTCAAAGGTCAGAAAGGCATCGTTGTCGTAGACGACGCAGCCAACCTCAAATATCCTATGCCTATCGATTCGACCGGTCACGACGAAGTGTTCGTAGGCAGAATAAGGATCGACGATACCGTCGAAAGCGGCGTAAACCTGTGGGTCGTCGCAGACAATATCCGCAAAGGCGCGGCTTCCAACGCAGTCCAGATCGCGGAATACATGATAGAACACGGAAAAATCTAATCTTATCGAGAGGTGAAAGATATGTTTAAGGGTCTCGGTACGGCGATGATAACGCCGTTCGACGCAGACGGAGCGGTCGATTACTCCGCTCTCGAAAAAATTGTAGACGGCCAGCTTAAAGGCAACGTCGACGCGCTTTTCGTATGCGGTACCACGGGCGAGCCGCCGACAATGAATGCTGCAGAAAGAGAAAAGGTCATAAAATCGGTTATCGACCAGGTAAACGGTAAGATCCCTGTATTCGTCGGCACGGGCAGCAACGATTGCGCTCACGCTGTAGAACTCAGCAAACACGCTCAGGAAATGGGCGCTGACGGTGTTCTCGCTGTGACCCCCTACTACAACAAATGTACTCAGGACGGTCTTTACCTTTACTATAAGGCTATAAACGACGCGATAGATATCCCGATAGTCGCCTACAACGTCCCCGGCAGAACGGGAGTAAACATGAAATCAGAGACAGTCGAAAGACTTACCTCTCTCAAAAACGTAAAAGGCGTAAAAGAAGCGAGCGGAAATATCGCTCAGATCCTCGAGACCTCGAGGCGTATCCGCGGTTCGCAGATCAATCTGTACTCCGGCGACGACTGCATCGCAGTTCCGATAATGTCTGTCGGAGGAAGCGGACTTATTTCGGTCGCTTCCAACGCTATCCCCTCGATAATGTCTGAGATGATACACGCATGGCTGGACGGCGATCACGCAAAAGCTCTCGATATGCAGATGAAATATCAGCCTTTCTTCGAAGCAATGTTCCTCGAAGTCAACCCGATACCCGTCAAGACGGCATGTGCGCTGCTTGATATGTGCAAGCCCTATATGCGTCTGCCTCTGACTACCCTCACCGACGGCAACAGAGAAAAACTCGAAAAAATCATGAAGGATCTCGCGATCCTGTAAGGAGAAAGTATGAAAAATATCGTAATTTGCGGCATTGGCGGAAAGATGGGTATGAAGATCCTCGAAACTCTTCAGAATTTTGACGACGTCACCTGCGTAGCGGGTATTGACGCCTATGCAGACAAAAGCAGATTTTCCGTACCCGTGTTCGACAAACCGCAGGATATCAATATCAAAGCCGACGTCATTGTTGACTTTTCAAGACCCGAAGCGTTGGACGGACTGCTCTCTTACGCAATCGAAAACAACGTCTCTCTCGTGCTGGCTACGACAGGTTACACAAAAGAACAGGATGACGCGGTCAAAGCGGCAAGCGAAAAGATCGCGATATTCCGCGCAAGCAATATGTCTGTCGGCGTAAACCTTCTCGTACACCTTTGCAAGAAGGCGGCGGCGATACTCGGAAGCGGCTTCGACGTCGAGATAGTCGAAACTCACCACAACAAAAAAGTAGACTCCCCGTCAGGCACCGCGCTGACTCTTGCAAACGCCATCAAGAAAGAAAAAGAAGGCTCTTATCTCACCTTCGGCAGACATGGGGGCGACACTAAGCGCAAAAAGGACGAAATAGGAGTACACGCGGTAAGAGGCGGCACGATAGTCGGCAAACACGAAGTTCACTTCTTCGGCGAAGACGAAGTCGTGACCCTCACCCACGAAGCGCACAGCAAGGCTGTATTCGCTCAGGGAGCCATCCGCGCGGCGGCATTTATCGCAAAATGCAAGCCGGGACTTTATTCTATGCCCGACCTTGTAGCTTCTTTATAAGTCAACCTCTTTCCTACGGGAGACCGCAAGGATAATAAACTACAAAAAAAACACGGACGGATAACCCGTCCGCGTTTTTTATCGGAATTTTATTGCATCGTCAGCTTTTGTTTAAGTATTTGACAAGGCTTTCGCATATCAGCCGTCATACTTTTATTTAATCCATACCCGATATTAAAAAGTTTATTCAATATCTTAAAACTGCGCATCTGCTCTTTTCGTTATCTTTGCCGTATACTCCTTAATATATCGGCATCTAACGAAAGCATACGCCATTTGACATAATACAAATAATTCAATATAACGTAGAATAATACGAACAAGGTTTAAAGCGGCAAATTTACGTAGCTACTGCGTTAAATGCCTTGTCCC
>DVNX01000092.1 GCA_018714045.1 Candidatus Ornithoclostridium faecavium | reverse complement strand
CCTGCAGTTTCAAGCCGGCAAATTTTTGTTGATACAAGGCAAATGCCGCAGGTAATATTAAACATATTATCAAGGCATTTAACGCTGTAGCTACGTAAATTTGCCGCTTTAAACCTTGTTCGTATTATTCTGGTCTGGTATACAAACCGACCCGCTCAAGGCAGAAGGTCACGGACGGCCCCTTTTGCTTTTACGAAAACGGGGAAAGAAAACTCTTGTGGTCCACGAGAACGTCTGACGCAAAGTACGTTCAGCTGGTCGCGAGATCTTCTGACGGCACGGTGACGGGGGAGTGGATACAGGAAGGCGCGATCTTTACGGCTGACGGCGGACACGGCATGATTTTCAATGATTACGGCGGCAACAGATATCTCGTACTGCACAGTCCCGACGCGCGCACCGCTTTCACTAAAAAGTATGAAAGACCTTTAATAATCCCGTACCCGGAAAAAGGGTAAAGTTTATTTTCTTTCGAATAAGGCAGGAGAAGCAAGATTATAAGATCAGAGATTATTTCCGCCAGAACAAGACAGGGAACATAAAACAATAAGATCGGATAAATAAAAAGAAACGGGCGCGGATATCGCGCCCGTCCCGTTTTCTGATATGAGCCGCTGGTGCGGTACGCGCCGCGGCGGACAAAAGTATTTAAGAATAAAAGAGGCGATGAACCTCTCGCTTATCCGTCGATACCTCCTTTAAGAATTTCCGAGGGGACGAGCCTCGGAGCAGATCTTACACCTCCTCAGATTATTGCGAGGCGATGAACCTCAGCGCTTATCTTCGGATACCTCCTTGACTTATTTGCAATACGATTATAACTTAAAGATATTGAAAAGTCAACAGATAATAACTAAAATTTATGTAAAATACGAGATCTGTAATATACGCATTTTCGCGATATGCGGTGTCGTCGGCAGACAGGTTGTTCAATGCGCGTTCTGGTATAGCAGAGAAGAGGGAAAAGAGGCGTCAAACATTGCTTGGGAAGGCGGTCGTAACTTAAAGAAAAGAACGCAAAGAGAAGGCGGAAACATTAGAGGAGAAAGGATAAAAAAGAAAGTCGGGCGCGTAAAATTTACGCGCCCGTGTAGGTAATTACTTGTTATACGGTTTTAACCGTTATAATGTCAGGCAAAATGAGTGTGTTTTACCTTCCACGCAGTCATCTTTATCGGGAGCCACAGAGTGTAGATTCCGATAGTGATTATGCAAAGCAAGAACCACTTGATGTAAGAGCCGAAGAGCTGCGCACCGCTACCGTCGAAGGTAAGCCTTCTGTCGTCGATGGTGGTGTGCTTGATCTCCCATCTGTACACCATGCATGCCGCCCACGGATATCCGATGAAGAGCGTACATACGGTAATTAAACCCGCGAGAAGATGGATGCCGATATAGCCCAGCACTCCGCCGTCGAATTCAGATCTGCTTTTATCAATGTCTGCCATAAAAGAATTCCTCCTTATCTTTTATATTGTATCGTTATAATAACATGAAGTTTTTACAGTGTCAATAGGGATTTATAATTTTTTGTTTATTTTCTGCTTTTTCAACTAAAAGTATAGTGATAAAACCGCACGCGTATCGTCGGCGCGACCGATATCAGCGTTCTTAGTGAAGTCAGTGGTTGTAAAATAACGTATGATATGCTATAATCTATTCATATGGCTATCAAGGGCGTTATCACAAAGAGATTATACGTAAAATATACCAGATGCCTTCGCAGCGCGAGGTATGAGGCAAACGATCCCGGCGCGGCGAAACTCAGTCTTACCGTACAGCAGAGAAGGCAGGAGACAAGAGAACTCGCTTATCTTGCGCGCGCGCTTTTCCCTGACGGAGAGGTATCGGGCAGCGATGCGGACGATTTCAAAAAACTCACGCTGTTATCGGAAAACGCGAAAAATCTGTTATCGCAGGGTAAGACCGTGTACGACGGCGTTCTTCTTTACAAAAATTTCAGCTGTACTTTCGATATCGCCGTGCCTTGCGACGAAGGCGTCAATTTCTACGTGGTCAAATGCGCGACTTCGCCGTCGGAAAATTATATAAGAGAGCTTGCATATCTCGCTTACGTGGCAAAGCTTGCGGGAGTCAAGGTCGCAAAGATATCCCTTATAGTGACAGATCAAAATTATACGAGAGGGAAGCAGATAAAAGAATCTGCGCTTCTCCGCAAAATGGATCTTACAAAGCGCGTTATGCGCTACGAAAGCAAGGTACAGAAAAATTGCGAAGAACTCGCGCTTTTCGTGCAGAAAAAAGATATGCCTGAGGCCGGGCTCTGCAATAATTGCGAAAGGCAGTTCGGATGCGAATATTTTACGGCGTGCTTCGGCAAATGGCTGAATTCTCCGTCGCTTTTTACCGTGCACGGTGTGGATTCTGCGACAAGATATAAGCTGTATTCCGAAGGCATTATTTCAATAGACGATCTGAAGGCGAACATAGGTATGCTTAAACCCAAGGTCGCCAACGTGATAAAGCTTTACGAGGAAAAGGCTGTTTCCGTAGACAAAAAGGAATTGAAAAAATTTCTCGACGGGCTGTGGTATCCGCTGTGCTTCCTCGACTTCGAGTCTTTGCAGTCGTGCATTCCTAAATACCGCGGCGTGAGACCGCTGGAAACGGTCGCTTTTCAGTATTCTCTTCATGTGATAAACAAAGAGGGCGACGCGCCCGTACACTACGGATATCTCGCGAAAGAAGACGAGGACGCGCGCGAGACGATAGCTAAAAGGCTTGCTGAAGAGATACCTCAGAACGCATGCATACTCGCGTTCGGCAAATTTCTCGAATGCAAGGTGCTGGGGCAACTGGCGCAGGCTTTTCCCGAAGTGCGCGCAAAACTTTCGACTGCGAGAAATAACGTGCGCGATATAGGCGCGGTATTCGCAAGCGACACGGTTTATTACGGCGACTCTCTGGGGTCGCGTTCTCTTAAAACTGTATACAGGTGCGTGGACGCAAAGGGCGCTCACGGTTACGAGGTCGGCGCGGTGCATAACGGCGCGGACGCAATGGCGACCTATCTGATGCTTCCCTATATGTCGGAGCAGGAGAAAGAGGAGAGAAGAAAGGCGCTGTGGGAATACTGCAAGCTGGACACTCTTTCTATGATAACGATACTGGAAGATATAAAGAAAAGGGTATAATTTCCTTGCCCGTGTAGATAATAAACGGTTTTGACAGAGGTGTGTATGAGATACATAATGGCGGTCAGAGACAAAAACTTATTCAATGACTTTTTGTGCGAAGAACGTGAGTATTTACACACGGTGTCTTTCGAAGATAAGGACAAAGACACGATTTGCGATCTGCTTTTGAAGCAGTTTACGATTAATAATCCCGGATATGCGGGAGACAAAGGTATACTTAAATGGTTTTACGAGACCGCCGTGGACGAAGACGACGTTGTCTATATAATCGATTTCGGCAACAGGCAATTTACCGAATACGGAGTTATAGATCGCGATGATTTCAGAAAAGCCGTTTTAAAGCAGGAAGCCGAATTGAAGAGATTCGCCGATAAAGCCGAATATATAAAAAATACTTTCGACAAAAATACGATAGAACGCAAAAGTTCTATTGCCACAGGTTTTTCGAAATTTACGTTTTTCGACGTTGACAACGGGATAGAGATCCCCTTCAGATTAAAAGAGGTCAAGGGAGAAGAAAAGAGACCTTTGCTGATATTTTTCCACGGCGCCGGTTGCGTCGGAGAGGACAATTTCAAACAGATTGCCGAATTTAGATCTATGGGCATAAAGCTGACAGAGGAGTGTTTCGTGCTTGTGCCGCAAAGCAACCACTTTACGGGAAACAACCTCAGCACGATAAATCTTTATACAAAGTCGGTCGGAACACTTGTGAAAATGCTGGTTGAGTCTTACCCTGTAGACCCCGAAAGGATATACGTCACAGGCATATCGTACGGCGGCGCGTGCGCATGGTATTCCGTTTATAACAATCCCGGCTTTTACGCGGCGGCGATACCTCTGATGGGGTATTTTCCGGACGCGGATTAAGAGACGTTCGACCCGTCGGCGTTCAGCGGCGCAAAGATATGGATCGGGCACGCCGCCGACGACAGCGTAGTGCCGGCAGACAGCGACGCGACCGCATACAAAAAGTTGAAGGACGTATGCGATATAAAGTTCAGCCTGTATCCTGACGGCGGACATAAGATGATGAAAAAGTTTTATAGAGAAGAAAAGTGGCAGGAATGGATGTTTGCGCAGAAAAGGACGGACAAGGACTGACGGGATATATTTATTTACCTGACAAGCGTATAAATCATAGACAAGAAAACTTAATTAAAAGTGGAAATACAAGACGAAAAAGCTCCGCAGAATGAGGTGAACCCCAAAAGTTGGACACTTTTGGAGGTGCATATCAGAACGCGGAGCTTTTTGATTGTTACAGTACTTTTGACAAAAACTCTTTGAGTCTGTCGTTTTTCGGATTTCCGAACAATTCCTTGGGCGGCGCGTCCTCTTTTATCTGACCTTCGTCTATGAAGAGTACGCGGGTCGCGACTTCGCGCGCGAAACCCATTTCGTGAGTTACGATGACCATCGTCATGCCGTCGTCGGCAAGCTTTTTTATGACTTGCAGGACTTCTCCTACCATTTCGGGGTCGAGTGCGGAGGTAGGCTCGTCGAAAAGCATTATTTTCGGATTCATCGCCAGCGCGCGGACTATCGCGATACGCTGTTTCTGACCGCCCGAAAGAGTCGCGGGGTAGACGTAAGCTTTGTCTTTAAGTCCTACGCGTTCGAGCAGTTCGAATGCCTGTTTGCGCGCGTTCTCTATTATCTCCAGCTTATGGGGAAGGGTGAGCAATCGAGCTTCGGCATCCTTGTCTCCCTTTCTCGCCGCGGCTTTAAGAGCCTTTTTTTGAGCCTTTGCTTCCATGATACCCGTCTTTACGGGCGCTAAGGTTATGTTGTCGATGACGCTGAGGTTGTTGAACAGGTTGAAATGCTGAAACACCATGCCTGTCATGCGGCGGTGAGCGTCGACGGTCTTATCCATCTTTTTTATGAACTTTTTATGACGGGAAAGTGCAGCCGCGGTCACTTCGCGTTGAGCGGCGATATCCGCTTTCATCTCAGCGATCTTAGAGTCGTCGAGAGAACTTTTCACGACCGTTTTGCGCTGTTTTATCCCGTCTTTGACGCTCTTTATCTCGGCTTTGATGCTATCTTTTTCCTTAACGGCTTCAAAAATGCGCTTTTCAGTCTTTTCTGCGTCTTCAGCCGCGCCTTCGCGGTAAGAGGTCGCTTTTAAAAGTTTTGCGTGCGTTTTAAGCGCTTCCAGTTCTTTTTTCAGATCTTTCAGTTGCGCTTTGAGTTCGCTTTCGCGGGCTTTCAGAGAACGTACTTCGTCGTCGTCCGTGCCGCTTACGTATGCGCGCTTATGATCTTTGAGTTCTTTGAGCTTGTCTTTCTGCGCATAGTAATCGCTTTCGTAAATTATTTCGTCGCCGAAAGCTATCTTGCCCGCAGTCGGTATTTCGAGAAGGTTCAGACAGCGCAAGAAAGTGCTTTTGCCGCTGCCCGAAGGTCCGATGACCGCGACTTTTTCTCCTTCGTATATATCTGCGTCGATACCGCGCAGGACGGTCTTGCCCGAAAACTTTTTGACCAGTCCGCGGGTAGTGATTATCGGCTCTTTATTATCTGCGCTTTCCGCGCTTGTTTTCAGAATTTTATCTTGCATCGCTTCTTCTAAGCCTCTTTTCGAGTTTTGAAAGTCCGAAGCTCATTATCGCTACCGTTATATAGTAGACGACCGCCGCGAACAGGTAAGGGGTGAGCACGTTGTAGGTGCTGCCCGTTATATTCTTTATAGCGGTAAAGAATTCGTTTACGCCGATTATCAGCGCGACCGACGTTTCCTTTACGAGAGAGATCGCCTCGTTGCCCAGAGGAGGGATTATGTTTTTCGCCGCTTGCGGTAGGATAACGCTTTTCATCGTCTGACCGTAAGAAAGACCCAGCGCGCGTCCCGCTTCCATCTGTCCTTTATCTATGCTCAGTATGCCTGCGCGGATATTTTCGGATACGTAAGCCGCAGAGTTGAGTCCGAAGCCTATCACCGCGATAAGATACGCGCTCACGGTCGAATTCACCAGCACGACGTTGGCGAATATGACGAAAGAAAATATGAACAGTTGTACCATAAGAGGGGTACCGCGGAATACCGATACGTACGCGCTCGCGAATTTGCTGAGTATCTTGGCGACGATGTTAGTCTGCGGGATGACTCTGAATACCGCGAGGAGAGTACCCAATATGATACCTATTATCAATGCGAATACGGTGATGAATATCGTCCATCCGTACGCTTCGAGAAGCATAGTAAAGGTTTTCGCGTTGAATATTATGCTTAAATCGAGTTTCATAAATACCTTTTACGCCCGTCCGAGCGTAATGCAGGGGCGGGCGCGTGATTTTATTATTCAGATAAGATTATTCTTCTTCGGAACCGAACCACTTAGAGTTGAGTTCTTCGAAGAAGCCTTCTTCCTTAAGTTCCGTGAGAGCTTCGTCGATCCACGCTTTGAGAGCGGTGTTGCCTTCGCCGATAGCAAAAGCGTAAGCGTCGTCGTATACGCTCATGTCGAGGATCTTGAGCTGATTTCCGCCTTCAGCATTGAGTTTTTCAACGATCGTCTTAGCGGGCAGTTTGTCGAGGATGACTGCGTCAGCCTGTCCGTTCTTGACCTGCTGTATAGCCATAAGTCCGCTCGAAAGTTTTGTTACGGTCTTGGGCGCGCCGAGAATGGGTTCGTCGAGAAGAACGTTGCCGTCGTCGTCGAAATTGTAAGCATAATCTTCGTCCATTTCAGCCAGCCAGTTGCCGATGGTGCCTGCCTGAACGGCTACGGTCTTGCCTGCAAGATCCATAGGTCCGTTGATAGAGGTATTGTCAGCTCTTACGATTATCATCTGGGAGCTGTCGAATACGTTCAAGCTGAAATCCACGCTTTCGTCGCGTTTTGCGGTGTTGCTGATTCCTGCCATGCCGATGTGGACTTTACCTGCGGCTACGGATGAGAGCACTGCGTCGAATTCCATTTTCTGGATCTCGAGTTCAACGCCCAGCTTTTCTGCAAGAGCTTTTGCTACGTCGATATCCCAACCTATGACGTTACCCGCTTTGTCGAGACTCTCGAACGGAGGGAAGTCGGGGGAAGTAGCGACTACGAGTTTGCCGTATTCCTTGATTTCTTCGGGGCCGGCTTTTGACATATCTACGGTCGTGCAGCCAGCCAGGATAACGCTGAGAGAAAGCGCCGCTACGACAGCCACTACTGTAAGCAAAACGATTTTCTTTTTCATAAAAAATACTCCTTGCGCGCAGAAAGGTCTTTAACGCGTGAATACATTATAGACCGCTTCGCATATTTATGCAACAAATAGGTTGAAAAAAATAGTAATTTTACATAAGTCAGCTGATTTTGATAACAATTAGTCATCTTTATGCAAATATGCGTGAATATTCTGTTGCAAAAGTATGATAAATGTAAAAAATTATACAAATGAGGCAGATTATGTCACAATTCGTTGTTAAAAGTTTGACAAAATTTTGCTATATACTTATAATTAATACGTTGTCCGACGAAAGTCGGTATGTGTGGACGGAGGTTTTGTTATGAAATATGCAGTATTTACAGGCGTAACGGGCGGCCTCGGCGGCGCGTGTGCCAGAAAGATGGCAAAGCACGGCTGGACGGTTTTTGCGCTTGGAAGAAACAAGAAAGAGCTTGAAGAACTTTCAAAGATCAAGAACATGATCCCGTTGTCCTGCGACGTCGTCGTTCAGGAAGATCTTGACAGGGCGAAAGAAGAGATCCTTAAAGTTACGGGTAAACTCGACGCCGTAATCAATTTCGCAGGATATCAGAAGATGTGTTCTATGATCGAAGGCGATTGCGTAAATCTCATTGAAAAAAGCTTGCAGATAAACGTAATGGGTATGGTCAAGGTCAACCGTACTTTTATAGATATGGTTATCAGGGGCAAAGGCAGGATAATCAACTGCGGTTCAGAATGCGGATATCTGACCCCGCAACCGTTCAACGGTCCTTACACTATGTCTAAATACGCGGTAGACGCATATTGCGACAGCCTCAGAAGAGAGCTGATGTTCGTAGGCGTCCCCGTTATCCAGATAGTTCCCGGTTCTTTCAAAACGCGTATGCATGACAGCGCTTCCGCCTCTTTCCAGGCGCTTTACGACGGCACTGAACTGTATAAAGACATATTGGGAAAGATGAAGCCGATAATGGAGCACGAGCTTAAAAACGCTCACGACCCCAAGCATCTTATCAAAGCGACGATGAAGGCGCTCAACAAGAAGCACCCCAAAGCGCGTTACAGGGTAAAGAACAGCGGTATGCTGAGAATGCTGGAAATATTCCCGCATCAGTTGCTTGACTGGGCATACCGAGTATTCCTGGGTTAGTACATAACGCCGATCCCGAAAGGGGTCGGTTTTTTTTATACCCGACGTAAAGTTAAAAGCAATACCGAAGGAATTATTGTCAAGCGGATCGAAAAACGTTTATCGATGCAAAAAGAGAAATCGTTTATAAAAAGAGAAGTCGTTTCTTTGCCGCGTCGTTTATTATTGTTTGCCGCTCAGTCTGAACGCGTCTTTTTGCCGTGAGACAGACAAAACACGTATTCCGACGGCAAAACGCCTTTTTGAAAGCTTGGATCCGTAGAAAAACTCTTGAGTCGCACCGCTTGAGATATCTCTCGGACTCGTAAACGAGGCATTCAGCGATAAGTCGATATTAAAGCGTTTTACGGCGTTTGATAAATTTAAGTTATTTTTATTGATTTTTATTTCCAAATGTGATATTATATGATAAAAGAGGCAAAGATCCTGCGCTGTACGCACGCAGGAAACTCTTCCTCGTATGCGCGCGTCAACGCGGCGCATACAGAAAAACGGCGGCTATTGACAAGGTAATCGCCTTAATGTATTATAATATTGTGATATCGCGCGAGGGCGCGCGGTACGGAGGTAATAAAAAATGACTTTCTGGCAAGAATTCGCCTTGGTATTTTCAGAGATAGGCTGGGCGGCGGCGATATGTCTCATCGTGGGACTTATCTTTATCGTCGTGGAAATTTTTCAGCCGGGATTCGGGTTCTTCGGCATTACCGGCTCGGTGCTGGTGATAGTCGGCATAGTTATCCGCGTCTACAATCACGGCGGCGGCAACCCGATCATTCAGCTGTTCATATTACTGGCGGTGGTGATGCTGGTGCTCGTGGCGGCGTTCACGTGTATGGTGTTCTCAATGAAGCGCGGCTATCTTTCGCGCACGGGTTTCGTCAATAAGGATACGGCGGTGTCGGTCGGTCATACGGCAGGCACGGCGGATTACGACGGTCTCGTAGGGAAAGAGGGAGTGACGCTGTGCGCTCTGCGCCCGGCGGGAAGCGTTAAGATAGACGACAAGGTTTACGACGTCGTATCCAACGCGATGTTTATAGCTAAAGACTGCAAGGTCGTCGTCGATTACGTCGAAGGCGGCAAAATTGTGGTTAAAATAAAAGAATAGATTTGGAGGAAACAATAAAATGTTAACACTTCTGGCAATGAGCGCGGGCTCTATCACGGCGATCATTATAGCTGTCGTCGTCGTTCTGGTACTGCTCGCAGTAATACTCGGAGTACTGCCGATAAGAATATGGTTCAGGGCGCTCGTATCGGGCGTTAAAGTCTCTATGGCGAGACTTATCGGTATGAAATGGAGAGGAGTAAAAGTCGCGACGATAGTAGACGCTTATATAAGCGCTATGAAGGCGGGTCTCGACGTGACGATAGACGAACTCGAAACGCACGTCCTCGCAAAAGGAGACGCGATAAAGGTCGTAAACGCTCTTATAAGCGCGCACAGCGCGAATATCCAGCTCGCTCCCGAAACGGCGAGAGCCATCGACCTCGCGGGAAGAGACGTTCTGAACGCGGTAAAGGTATCTGTCAATCCCAAGGTCATCGAGACTCCCGGCATTTCCGCAATAGCGAAAGACGGTATCGAATTGAGAGTTAAGGCGAGAGTCACCGTCCGTGCGAATATCACTCGTCTTATCGGCGGCGCGGGCGAAGATACGATCATCGCGAGAATAGGCGAAGGCATCGTCACTACGGTCGGTTCTGCTGACAGCCATAAGGACGTCCTCGAAAATCCCGATCAGATATCCAAGACCGTACTTAATAAAGGTCTCGACAACGGCACCGCGTTCGAAATACTTTCCATAGATATCGCGGATATCGACGTCGGCAGGAACATAGGCGCTCAGCTTCAGATGGATCAGGCTGAGGCAGACAAGAGAATAGCTGAAGCAAAGGCGGAAGAGCGCCGCGCAATGGCGGTCGCGCTGGAACAGGAAATGAAGGCGAAATCGCAGGAGATGAGAGCAAACGTTATCGCTGCGGAAGCAGAAGTGCCCAAGGCGATGGCAGCGGCTCTGAGAGAAGGCAAGATAGGCGTTCTCGATTATTACCGCATGCAGAACATTCAGGCGGATACCGCGATGAGAAATTCCTTAGTAGGAGGCGCTGAGGCTCCTGCGGGCGACGGTAAGAAGAAGAAATGATAGATGTATTTATGCCGATATTCGTCGCGTTTATCGCGATCTTTATCTCGGTCATGGTAAGCGCGGCGGTAAAGTCGGAAAAAAAGAAGAAGAGCGGCCGGAGCGCGGGTTCTCAGAACGTGCGTCCGCGGCTTGACGATGCTGAAAACGATCCGTTCGAAGACGTCGTCAATAAGGATGCGAGAAGCGCTGCTTCCTTCAGAAAGTACGTCGCGCCCGTGCATACGGTAGAGGGTACCGATCTTGTCGAGAACCGCCCTAAGGTTCATACGTCTGCAGAGGTGGTCGGCGTCGCGCGTTCGCACCACGACGATCATTGCGACGTGGATTCGCACGAAGAAGAAGATCTTTATATCGTCGAAAAGGTACCTGTGTCAGGCAGTATAGGCGGTAAAAGCGACGAAGGCTGCAGGGAGCATTACAACCTGCGTTTCGTCAAGATAGAGGAAGAGGAGCAGAGCGGAGTCAAATTCGAACTGACGCATGAGGCGATCCGCAGGGCAATAATCCTCGGAGAGGTCATAAACGACCCCGCTTATAAAAAATAGTTTGCATACGCACAAAAACAAGAAGTCCGCAAGGGCTTCTTTTTTTTGCGAAAAAACAGCCGTTAAAAATATTGCAGATCACAGAAACAGACTTTTGCGATAAGGTTATCGGAACAAAATAATTTATTTCGGTATGAGCAGTTTGCAAATGCAAAAATATAATTAATATTTATAAAACCCGATAAAAAAAGTGCAATGTACAAAAAATTGTATATCAATGTCAAAAAACTTTTATTGAAGTCGTTAAAAACGGGTGCTAAAATATAAGCAGTTAAAAAAGAGATACGCAAACAGATGCACGTCATTCTGAGTATAAACGTATCGTCTTATACATTATGATTTGTAAGAAGGGGTAGGCTTACATAACGGCGGCGATGCTCGATAATATTGCATCGCCGTCGTCCGTTTTTAAGATAGAATATATAGTTGATTATAGAGGTGGTAAAGTCGGACGGCTTAATGGCGCTTCGTCGTTGAGCAGAGCGGCTTCCTAAAGGTATGATGACCGCCCGGCTAAAATACGTTATCGTACCGTGTACGGCGATAGGACGCCGATGAAGAGAGAAAAAAAGACCGCCGAGTTATCGCAGCGGTCTTTTAAAGTTGCTGATAAGTTACTTTATTATTATCGTCTTTATCTCCCACGGACGGAAGGTGAGTTTGTCTATATCCGTCTCGCCTTTGATATTTTCCAGCATATCGCAGTCGTATGCCTTTTCGTATTTTACGTTCGGGGTCAGCTTTACAGTGCAGTCCTTTCCCTTGCATTCGTAAATTCTGAGGAGGGTGCCTTCGCCGCTTTCGGCAGGCTTTACGGTTTCTATTATCACGCCGTCGCCGTCCGTAGTCGCAAAGGTGTCCACGGTATCGGCAGCTTCGACTATCTCTATCGGCTGGTTGAAGCAGTATGCGCGTGCCTGTACGTCGCTTTCGGCGAGAGGAGCTTTGTGCGGCAGTATCGCGTAGCTGAACGTATGCGTGCAGATATCGCAGGTCGGGTCGGGGAATTCGGGCGAACGGAGCAGGCACAGGCTGAGGAAGCCGTCTTTCGCGCGGTGACCGTACTTGCAGTCGTTTATCAGCGCGAAGCCATAGTCCGCGCCGTCGATATTTACGTATTTATGCGCGCATATCTCGAATTGCGCCCAGTCCACGCTGTTTTCCTGTTTCGTCGTGCGGTTGAAGGTGCCGAACTGGATATCGCAGTTCACCTCGTCCGCGAAGAAAGCGGGGATAAAGTCCGCTCTCAGCATCTTGAAGCGTTCGTCCCAGTCTACTGTCGTGTCGAATCTTACCATATTATCGTCGACGGTAAGAGAAATTTTCTGTACGAGCGTGGATTTGTCGTATTTGAAAGTCTGTTCTCTTACGACTTTCGCGCCGTCGATATAAGAGCGCACGCCGACGAGTTTCATGTCCCATTTCTTCATGTCGGGATAGTTGATATTTATATCCCACGCGTTGTAGTACATGAACGGGTCGCTGTAAATCGTGAACTTGTTGAAATACTTGCCTACTATCTCCTTGCCGCCCTCTTTGTCGTAAAGAGAGGTTATTTCGCCGTTGGTGCCGAACACTACGCGTATGCGCGAGTTCTGGAGCGTATAGTCGTCGAAAGAAAGGGAAGAAGAGTCTGGAACGACCGCTTCCGGCAGCTTGCTTACGCTGTACGGCGCAAGGGTGAGCTTATACCAGTCGTCGTCTTTCTTGACCCATTCCGTTCTTTGGAAGTTTGTCGGGTTGAGCGCGGAGAGTTTGCCGCTGTCTTTGCCCGCGAGCAGGATTTTTTTAGCTATCTCGTCCAGACGGTCGGAAATTATCTGATATCTTGCGAGGCTCTCGTCGTATACTCTCTTTATCGAGGTGCCCGGAAGTATGTCGTGGAACTGGTAGAGAAGTATCTCTTTCCATATCTTTTCCATCTCGTCGAAATCGTACTTTGCGCCGTTTAATTTGGCGACTGCGCCCAGCCATTCCACCTTGTGGAGCAGATATTCTATCTTGCGGTTGAACTTTTTGGAACGCGCCTGAGAGGTATAGCTTCCCTGGTGGCGTTCATAGTAAAGTTCTCCTTTGTAGGTCGGCATTATCTCGCGGTAGGGCTCTAAGTCCTCGAAGAGGTTTATAGATTTGCTGACCTTGCAGTTGAACAGCTTCTTATGCCTCTTGATATATTCGATATGACCTTCTCCGGGGCCGCCGCCACCGTCTCCGTCGCCGTATATGAGCAGAGCTTTGGGGATCGTGTCCTTTTCAGTATTGCGCGCGTTGCCCTTGAATATCGCAAGGGGAGAAGCTCCCGCGTTGTAGTCGCCGAGCGGTTCCATATGCGCGAGAAGGGTCGTGCCGTCTATGCCCACCCAGTTGAAAGTCTTGTACGGGAACTGGTTGACGGTATTGCTGATTATCTTTATCGTCATGAAATAATCCATGCCGCATCCTTTGATCACCTGGGGAAGAGACGCGGGGAAGCCGAATACGTCGGGCAGCCAGCATAATTTCAGGTCTTGTCCGAACTCCTGCTTCCAGAACTTGTCGCCGTAAAGCGATTGTCTTATCCAGCTTTCGCCGCCCGTAAGGTTGGTGTCGCTTTCTACCCACATTTTGCCCTGAAGCTCTATCCTGCCGTCCTTGACCGCCTGTTTTGCCTTTTCGTAAAGGTCGGGATAGCCTTCTTTTAGCCATACCCACATCTGGGGCTGGGATTCCGCAAATATGAAATCGTCGTATTTTTTGATGTTTCTGAGCTGGTTGGCGAAAGTTCTCGCGACCTTGCGCTTAGTCTCTCTTAAAGGCCACAGCCAGGCGAGGTCTATATGCGCGTGACCGATGCAGTAATATTCGGTCTGCTTATCGAATACGGGCTTGTCGAACTGGGGTTTAAGTACCTCTCTCGCCGCTGTAGCGCCGTTCTTTTTAAAGGTCTTGTAAGAGTCTTTGAGCGCCTTGTCTATCTCTGCTACGCGCGGGTTGGACTTGTCCAGTTTGAGCATCGTGAAATACAGGTCGATATAGTCGTAATAATACTGGTTTACCGCTTCGTTCAAAATGCTTATGTCGCAGCGGCGCAGTCTCGCGACCAGTTTTTCGAAACGCAGTTTTCCGTTGAAACCCGCGTCGATATACAGCTTTATCTCCTCTTTGCCGGTAGAGCAGTCCGCGACGTCGACAACCTGTTTTCCGACGAGGGAGTGGAAGATATCGCCCTTGCTGACTATCTGCGTGATGCCTTGCAGAACTATGCCGTCCTCGTTGAATACGAGACCTTCGCCCTGCAGTTTTATTCTCAGTACAACGTGCGATCCTTTCGCGGTCTCAGGCACTTTTCCTGTAAAGCGGAACCATGCGCATCCGAACTTGTCCGCCCATTTTTCCATTATATGCGCGGGTTTGAACGCGTTTTTGTCAAGATCCTCGAAACGTATTGGTTCGTCGCTTTTGATCACTTCAGCTTTGAGATCCGCTATCTTAGTGTAACAGCGTTTTTTGATGTTAAGGATATTCACAACGTGATTGGGCGTTGCGATCGCTCTTTTTACAAAGGGTTTATCCATACCCATAGATCTACCTCCGGGGTACACACGGTAAGTATGTTGCGCGTGTACGCTTTACAAAATTATAGCATACACGTGCACGCGGGCACAATAGACTTTTATCGGTATTTTATTCATAAAATGACAAACCCCGCGAAATAAGCGGGGCGGAAATCAACTTTAAACGAGCATGAGAGCGTTTTATTTTCCGTATATGATTGCGTTTACGTGTTCGGCATAAGCTTTCGCGACGTTTATGCCCGTGACATGTTCTATGCCTCCGAAAAAGGCGTTTGAATTGACTTCGCACAGGACGGGTTCTCCGTTCTCTCCGAAAAGCCAGTCTATGCCGCAGTAGTCGAGACTGAGAAGGCGGGCGACTTTTTCGGAAAGCGCTTTCAGCCTTTCGTCCGTTTCGAGTTTTTCGCCTTTTCCGCCCAGTTCTATATTAGAACGGAAATCTCCGTTTGAGCGTCTTATCATCGCGGCGACGGTTTTACCGCCTACGACTACGACGCGCATATCCCTGCCGTAGCTATTCGCGACGTATTTCTGATAAAGGTGGGGTTTCGTCTTGAGTTTTTCGGCTATCCTTTCCAGCTTTTCGCGGTCGTCTATCTTATATACGCCCTTGCCGAGAGAGCCGTAGCTTTCTTTAGCGATGAGAGGGTAACCCAGAGTGTTTTCGATATTGTCGAGAGTCTCTTTGCTTACCTTTTTTTCCGGGGTGAAGCACAAAAGACCGCTCACGGTGTCGGGCATAGGGATGCCGTTTCCCGCAAGAGCGACGAGGGTGGTAGTCTTATCGTCGCAGGCGACTATCGCGGAGTGCGGATTGAACAGCCTCACGCCCGCTTTTTCAAGCATCTGAGAGAGGTATTTGTCCTTATCGTAATATATGCAGAAATCCGGAACGTCCGTAAGCTTGACATTCCCGTCGGACAGATAAAGCCCGATACCGTCGCTTGCGACGATATCCGCGGTTATCCCGAGCTTTGAAAACTCTTCTTTCAGCCTGTACGCCTGATTGAGATAGGCGGGCAGATCGTAATACGCGTTGACGAGTATGATTCCTTTTTTCATCTTTCACCTTAAGGCGCGCGCCCTTGAAACGGATTATAGCATAAAGGGAAAGAAAAAGCAATAAAGCCCGACGGTATACCAGACCAGAATAATACGAACAAGGTTTAAAGCGGCAAATTTACATAGCTACTGCGTTAAATGCCTTGGTAATA
>DVNX01000091.1 GCA_018714045.1 Candidatus Ornithoclostridium faecavium | reverse complement strand
ACTAATGCCCCCGCCACGCGGGCGACAGCCGACTAATGCTCCCCGTCACACGGGGACAAGGCATTTAACGCAGTAGCTACGTAAATTTGCCGCTTTAAACCTTGTTCGTATTATTCTGGTCTGGTATAGCGTAATGACCTGACTTAATTAAGCGATTATATTTATGTCGATAACGTACTGTTGTGACATTAAAAATACTTTACTTGGTAATAAATGGAAAAGTGTCAGGAAAATACCTTTTTCCTCAACTGATAAAGCGTGTTGATTAAGCGACGGGAAGGCGATTTCGTTTGACTTGAAAGTGCTTTTATATTATAATAAATACCTAAAACATATTTTGAGGTTGGTTTTATGCAAACACAAGACAAAAATCTTGCAGAAGACGTGCAAAAGACAACCCAAGAGGAAGTAGTAGTTTCAAATCCCCCTCAACCCCCGACAAAGGCAGAAAAAGTTCGGGCAACGGTCAAAAAAATCGCTAAAAGGTGGTTTATTGACGCATTTACGGGTATGGCGCAAGGACTGTTCGTCACCCTTATCGCAGGCACGATAATAAAAACTATCGGCACGATAATAGGCGACAACGCAGTCGGCAGGCTGTTCACGACGCTGGGACAGATAGCTTCGATACTTATGGGCGCGGGAATCGGCGCGGGTATCGCAAGTCATCTCAAAGCGAGCAAACTGGTGATATTCGCAAGTATGGTCGCAGGCTTCGTGGGAGCGTTTTCGGATAAGTTCATAGGCTCTGCGGCTAACTTTACGCCCGGAGACATAACGGCGATATCCGCAGTGTTGGGCGCGGGAAGTCCCGGCAATCCGATAGGCGCGTACGTTACGGCGCTTGCGGCGACAGAGATAGGATCTCTGGTTTCGGGCAAAACAAAACTCGATATATTGCTGGTACCGCTTGCCTGCCTGTTGACGGCGCTTTTGTTCTCGTACGTGGCGTATCCGTTCATCTGGCTGATAAACATGCTGGGCAAGGGTATTGCGATAGCGACGGATTTCACCCCGTTCTTTATGGGCATAATAATATCCGTCGTAATGGGAATATTGCTGACGATGCCGACGTCGAGCGCGGCTATATGGGTAGCTGTCGCAAGTCCTATTCTGTCGGACGCGACTGCGAGCGCGGCGACAAAGGAAGCGATGCTTATCGCGGGCGGCGCTGCCGTGGTCGGTTGCGCGTGCCAGATGGTAGGCTTTGCCGTAATGAGCTTTAAGGAAAACGGCTGGAGCGGCATTATCTCGCAGGGACTGGGTACGAGCATGTTGCAGATACCCAACATAATGAGAAATCCGCGCATTTTCATTCCGCCTATCGTGGCGAGCGCGGTATGCGGTCCGATAGCGACCTGCGCGTTTAAACTCAGATGCGGCGCGTCCGGCGGCGGAATGGGTACCTGCGGATTCGTCGGCATAATCGACGCTTTCGATATGAGCGTTACGTCGGGATCAATGCCGTGGTGGCTGTTCACGATATGCGTGCTTCTTCTGTTCATAGCCCTTCCCGCGGTCATAAGCTGGGGACTGGGGCTGTTGCTCAGAAAAGTCGGCTGGATAAAAGAAAACGATTTAAAACTCGATTACAACAACTGATCGGGTCACGGAGGTAATATGCAAGTTAAGAAGAGAGACGAGATAGAAGAGAAGTATACCTGGAAAACAGAAGACATGATCGCTTCTAAAGAGGAATGGGACAGACTTTATTCCGCAGTAGAAAACGGCATTGCGGAAATTACTGTATGCAGCGGTAAACTCAATGATAAAAAGAATATCCTTGACTGTCTCAAAACTTCTACAAAATACGAAGATATTCTGAGCAGAATGTTCTGTTATTCTCACATGAAGCGCGACCAGGACGTCGGCAACGGAGAAAATAAGGCGCTTTTCGACAGCGTTTACAATCTGTATATCAGATATTCCGGCGAGACCAGCTTCGTTATGCCTCAGCTCAGCGCTCTTGACGAAAGCTACCTGAAAGAACTTGCCTCGGACAAGGACTTTGCGGATTACAGCTATCTTATCGAAGGCATAATCAAAGACAAGAAACACACCCTCGGCGAAAAGGAAGAAAAGATCCTTGCGATGACGCATATGTTTTCTTCCGTGCCGCAGGAAGCTTTTTCTATGCTGAACAACGCGGATATCCGCTTCGAGCCTTTCAAGGACAGCAAGGGAGAAGAGATAAAACTTTCGCACGGCGTTTACAGCCTTATGATGCAGTCGCCCGTCAGAGAGGACAGAGAAAAGGCTTTCAACAGTATGTACCACGCTTTCGAAAGCAATATAAACACGCTGGCTTCGCTGTATAACGGCAACGTTCAGAAGAACGTTTTCTATGCCCGCGTGCGCGGCTTTGACAGTTGTCTCGCGGCGGCGGCTCACGGCGAGGACGTACCGACCGCGGTCTACGAAAGGCTGTCCGCGTGCATTGACGCGAACGTAGGAAAACTGCACGATTACCTCGAATTCCGCAGAAAGAAAATGGGTCTCGACAAGCTTCATATGTACGACCTGCACGTGCCCGTAGTCGAAGGCTACGAAATGGGCATGGATTACGAGGACGCTTGCAAGCTGGTCGTCAAGGCTCTCGCTCCTATGGGCGAAAGGTATTGCAAGCTTCTCGAAAAGGCGTTTGCGGAAAGATGGGTGGACGTTTACGAAAACAAGGGAAAGCGCAGCGGAGCGTATTCTACGGGCTGTTATGGTTGTCACCCTTACGTGCTTCTGAACTATCAGCGCACCACGCACGACGTGTTCACGATAGCTCACGAAATGGGTCACAGCCTGCATACCTATTTCTCCAACGAAACGCAGCCTATGCCCAAGGCGGATTACAAGATATTCGTCGCAGAGGTCGCTTCGACCGTCAACGAGACCCTTCTTCTGAACTATCTGCTCAGGAACTGCAAGGATAAGAAGGAAAAGGAATTCCTGCTTTCGTATATGCTGGATATGTTCCGCACGACGGTATTCAGACAGACTCAGTTCGCTCAGTTCGAATACGCGGCTCATACGGCGGCGGAAAACGGCACGGCGCTGACCCCCGATTTCCTTAACGACCTGTATTACAAGCTCAACTGCAAGTATTACGGCGGCGAGAGAGTGGTCAACGACGACCTTATCAAGTACGAGTGGAGCAGGATCCCGCATTTCTATACGGCGTTCTACGTTTACAAATACGCTACGGGTCTCATCAGCGCGGTATGCATAGCGGCGGACATACTCGAAAAGGGCGAAAGCGCGCTCAACAACTATATGAAATTCCTGAGCGCGGGCGGAAGCATGCCCCCCGTCGAGATACTCAAACTCGCGGGCGTAGACCTTACGACGGACGAGCCGTTTGAAAAGGCGATGAAAGTAATGGATAATTATCTTAAGGAGCTCAGATCGCTCTGAGATAAGGGGATAAATATATGGCAAGACAACAGAAAAAAGAGAACGCGAATTCGTCGGCGGTAGCTTTGCGCCGCACTCTTCCGCACAACCTCGAAGCGGAAGACGCGGTACTCGGCGCGTTCCTGACCGACGCCGACATAATGGCGGACAACTTAGCGGGTCTCAGCGAAGACGATTTCTATTCTCCCGCAAACCGCACGGTCTTCGAATGTATGAAAGACTTGGCGGCGAAGAGTATGCCCGTCGATATAGTTACCGTGACGGGAAAGCTGGAAAGAGAGGAAAAACTCGCGGACGCCGGCGGACTGGAAAGGCTGGAAGAACTTGCCGATACTCTGCCTTCGGCGGCTAACTGCGAATACTATATCGGCATATTGAAGCGCGATTCGCTGATGCGCCGTATAATCGGCACTTGCGGAAAGGTGATAGACAACGCGTTTTCTCTCGACGACGCGCAGAAGGCTCTCGCGGTAGCCGAAGCTTCTATATACGAGATAGGCACTGAAAACCAGAAGGGCGAACTGGTGCCGATAAGCGGACCCGCGATAGAGGTCGTAGACAGACTGTCTGAGGTTTACAAGACAAAGAAGCCCGCGACGGGACTTATGTCTCACTACCGCAACCTCGACAGAATGACCAACGGTTTCATGCCCGGTCAGATGATAATCATCGCGGCGCGCCCCGGTTGCGGTAAGACGTCGTTCGCGATGAGCATTGCGACGAATATCGCTAAATATTCTCCCGAAAAAGTCGTCGCGGCGTTCAACCTGGAAATGTCGTCGCAGGAACTCGTGCAGAGAATACTCGTTTCTCTTACGGGAATAGACAACTCCACGCTCATCAAGGGCGAAGAAACGCAGGACGAACTGCAAAAGCTTTTCGAAGCGCAGAGACAGCTTTCCGAAAGCAGGCTGTTCATAGACGATACCGCGTCTCAGACCGCTGAAGAGATAATGTCCAAATGCCGCCGCCTGAAAGCAAAGCAGAAGAGACTGGATCTGGTCATAATCGACTACCTGCAGCTGATGAGCCCCAGCAAGAACAGAGACGGCAACCGTCAGCAGGAAGTCGCGGATACCTCGCGTTTCATAAAGATGATGGCAAAAGAGCTGAAAGTTCCCGTCATCGTGCTTTCGCAGATGTCGCGCGATATTGAAAAGAGAGAGGATAAGACGCCTATGCTCGCAGACCTGAGAGAGTCGGGTTCTATTGAGCAGGACGCCGATATGGTCTTCTTCCTGAACAATGCGGACGGAGAGAACGAGGACACCGTCGAGAAGAAGAACGTCAGCCTTATAATCGCCAAGCACCGTAACGGCGCGACGGGCACGATCTATTACGTATTCGACAAAAAGCATATGCGTTTCTCGGTCGCGGTCAACAAGAAGCAGGCTGACAACGCAGCGCCGTCTGCGGACGGATCTCCCGAAAACGTCGGCGATATAGCAAAGTCGCTGAACGAAGAAGAGGAATATTACGCAGAAGAGGAGTACGCTCCCGTAGGCGAACCCGATGACTATTATCCCGAAGGCGCGCCCGAGGACGCTCCCGTAGGGGAACCCGACGATTACGGCTTTGCTGAACTTAACGATTCCGTGGATTTCGTTCCGCCTCCCGACGAGGAATAAGAGCCTTACGTAAACTTAAAACAAAAACCTGCAAGCAGACGGACTTAAGCGCCGTCTGCTTTTTCATTTTGATTGAACAGGGCGCATATACTTGAAAAAGAGTAAGTATTTACGATAAATTTCAAGGAGACGGATATGGCGTACAGAGACGAACTCGCCGAAAAATTCGACGGAGCTTTGAAAGACGGACTGACGACATTTTTATTCACGATGTACGGTCCGCGCGCCGCTTCGGTAGAGGGAGCGAAAAGAATAATATATTACGACGACAACAGGGTGAAATTCGCGGTCGGAAGACGCGTTCTGGAAGTGTCGGGCAAAGACCTCAGGATAACTTCGTGCGCGGCGGGCGAATACTACGTTGCGGGCGAGATACGCGGCGTGGAGGTGTCCGAATGAAAGCAAAGATGAAAATCAGGGTGGAAGGCGCAGACCTTTCAGCGTTTCTGAGCGCGGCGGCAAACGGCGGCAACGTTCTCTGTCGGATAGAGAGAAAGGGCAATATGATCACCGCAGTCTGCGACGAAAAGGACGAGAAGCATTTGAGGCGCGCGGCGGCGCGTTGCGGACTTTTGTTTTCAGTCGAAAGCAAAACGGATATGAAGTCGCGCGCCCGCGCTATAATAAGCCACGCAGGTATTATTGCCGCCGTCGTCGTTATCGTCGCTTCGCTTATCGTATCGCGTTTTTTCGTGTTTTCGGTAAGCGTTACGGGCGCGTCTCCCGCGCTGTCGTCAGAAATAATCGCTTTGCTTAAGGCTGAGGGGATCGAAGGATTGACCTTAAAGAGCGGAATCGATCTTCAGAACGTGGAAAAAATCGTGGAAAACGGCAGCGGCGACGTTGCTTTTGCGGAGGCTTACATAGACGGAGTGAAACTCGTTGTGAACGTAAGAGAGCAGCTTCCCGAACCGATTGCCGAAGAAGAAAAAGGCAAGCTTTACGCAAGCAGCGACGCGATAGTGACAAGGGTTGAGATCTCGGGCGGCACAGCCGTAGTAAAGGCGGGCGATACGGTCAGAAAAGGAGATGTTTTGATAGAGGATTACATAGTCGTCGGAGATCCTCTCGACCCCGATCACAAAGAGATAGAGACCGCCGCGAAAGGGGACGTCTACGGCAGGGTGTGGTATACCGAAAGGCTTCTTATCCCGACGTCGAGAGAAGTCACTGAGAGAACGGGGGAAAGTTATTGTTCGACGGCGCTTTATCTCGGCGACAGACTGCTTATCCCCGCAAGAGAAAATCACGGCTTTAAAGAATACGAAAGGACGGTCGAAACCAAGAGGATAAACGGGGCGCTTCCTTTTACGCTCGTTACGTACAGCTATTACGAAACGCGCAAGCAGACGGCGGTCACGGACGAAGCGTATATCGAAAGCGAGGTCTACGCCTCTTTTGCCCGTCTTTACGCCTCTCTCGACAGCTCCGCGACCGTGCTCACAAGCTATAAATCTCAAAAAAAAGTAGACAATTATTATATAATTATATTATACTATGAAGTAGAGCAACTTATCGGTTGCAGGGAGGCGTGATTATAGTTACAACAAGGATCAACGTTACCGAAGTAGAGCCGGTCATGAAGCTGTTTGGACAGTTCGACGAAAACGTCGCGTATCTGAACCGCGTTCTCAACGTAAAGATAAACGCGATCGGCGATTCTCTCAGTGTATGCGGAGAGGAGAAGGACGTCGCGCGCGCAGCGCGCGTAGTCAACGCGCTTCTCGAACAGGCGGGAAAGAACGAGAGTATCGGAAAGGCTACGATAGACCTCGTGATAGAAGCCGTCGACAACGACAGCGAGCATAAGCTGGAAGACGTGACGAAAGTCGTCGCGCATACGGCAAAGGGCAAGCCCGTCCGCGCCAAGACTTACGGACAAGCCGTCTATCTCGAAGCGATAGCTAAAAACAGCGTGGTGTTCGGCATAGGACCCGCAGGTACGGGCAAGACCTATCTTGCGGTCGCTCTTGCCGCGCTTGCTTTCAAGAACAAAGAGGTAGAAAAGATAATCCTTACCCGTCCCGCCGTCGAAGCAGGAGAAAAGCTCGGCTTTCTGCCCGGCGATCTGGGCGCGAAGGTCGACCCGTATCTGAGACCGCTTTACGACGCGCTTCAGGAAATGTTCGGTCTTGAAACTTTCAACCGTCTTACCGAAAAAGGCGCGATAGAGATAGCGCCCCTCGCGTATATGAGAGGAAGGACTCTTTCCAACGCGTTCATAATCCTCGACGAGGCGCAGAACGCGACCAGGGAGCAGATGAAAATGTTCCTTACCCGCATGGGCGAGGGAAGCAAGATAGTCGTCACGGGCGACGTCACGCAGATAGACCTTCCCAGAGATACGATGAGCGGGCTTATCCACGCCGCCAAGATACTTGAAAATATTCCCAGAATAGCTATAATAAAGCTCACAGCGAAGGACGTCGTGCGTCATCCGCTGGTGCAGGCGATAGTCGCCGCGTACGAAAAGGCGGAAAAACCGCGCGGCGAGAATACAGAGGAGAACGAATAATGTCTCAGGAGAAGAAACAGGCGATATTGCGAACGACCGCGATAATGTGCATTCTTTTCGTCGTGTCGGCGGTCACCGTCGCGGCGGGAATGATGCTTACACTGCAAAAACTCAACGTGTTCACGGAATACGGAATGTTTGCGGCGCTTACGGTCGCGGTGTTCGTGCTTTTCGCGGTATTTTACGTATATCTGAATTACAGCTCCAATTCGCGTTCGCTCGAGAGTATGAGCAACGCTAAACTTATTGCCGTCGCATATACGGCGATAGTCATCGGCATATTGCTTTCGTGCGCGGCGGGCTCTTACCTCAGCTGGTACGCGTTGCCTCTCGCGTTCGTGTCACTCATAGTCGGAATCCTCATACGCGTAAGGGTAGGCATAATGGCGACGATAATCGCGGGTATGGCACTTATGATAATCTCGCCTGCTACAGAGCTTCTGCTTGACGACGGAGAGGTGATCCCTGTCGTATTAGGCAGTTTCATCGCGATGCTTTCGGGCTTTATAATGGCGTTCCTGATAAGAAAAAGATATTCGCGTTTCAAGCTTACCTGGGGAGCGCTTATCGTGTCTCTCGCGATGATGCCTTTCAGCGCGCTGATGACCGTGATTTACACGCGCGATGCGTCCGTGGTGCTGAACAACGCGCTTTTTACCGCTATGGGCAATATGCTTGCGGTCGCGGTAATTACGGCGAGCCTTCCTCTTTACGAGAGGATATTCAACGTCTGGACTGATTTCAGATTGCAGGAGCTGATAACTCTCAGTCAGCCGCTTCTCAAAAAGCTCAACGAGGAGGCGCCCGGCACGTTCAGCCACAGCATGGCGGTCGCCAATCTCGCGGAAAGCTGCGCCGTAGCCATCGGCATAAATCCGTACATGGCGCGCGTATGCGGTTATTTCCATGATATCGGAAAGAGCAAAAATCCGCAGTTTTTCATAGAAAACCAGAAGGACGGCTACAATCCGCACGACGAACTTATACCCGAGGTCAGCGTAAGCATGATCACGAGACATACGACCGCGGGTTACGAGATGCTCAAGGCGGCGCATATGCCCGAAGAAATATGCAAGGCGGCTCTCGAACATCACGGCGACAGCCCCGTAAGCTATTTTTATATGAAAGTCAAGAGCATTACCGAAGGCGACGTCGACGACAAGGAATTCTGTTACGACGGACCCTGTCCGACGACCAAATACAGCGCGATCATCATGATATGCGATATCTGCGAGGCTATGTTCAGGGCTAAACCGCCCGAGGATATCGAAGCTCTCGAAAAAGCGGTGGACGGCGTCATAAAATCGCGCCTGACCGAAGGACAGCTGGACGACTGCGGGCTTACGATGCACGACCTCAAGCTCATCAAACAGACGATATGCCGCGCGATACCTGCGTCGATGCATAAGCGTATAGATTACAATAAGGCGAAGGAGAGAAGGTAATGATAAGCGTTTACGACGAGGAAAAGTTGCTGGACGGAGAGATAGATACCGATATTCTCGACGAGATATGGTGCGAGCTTCTTTCGACTCTCGGTCTCAAGGACGAGTTCGAAGCCGAACTTACTGTGGTAAGCAAGGACGAGATAAAGTCGCTGAACAACGAAGCGAGAGGGGTAGACGCCGTGACCGACGTGCTGAGTTTTCCCGCTATGAACGTGACTTTGCCTTTCGACAAGGAAGCGCATAAAGAAGATAAGGATCCCGAAACGGGAAATTATATCTTAGGCGACATAGCTCTCTGCGCGGAAAGAGCGGTAGAGCAGGCGTCGGAGTTCGGGCATTCGGTAAAGCGCGAGGTATGTTATCTCGTACTGCACGGTCTTTGCCATCTTTTCGGTTTCGACCACGAGACTGAAGAGGATAAGCGCAAAATGAGAAAGGTCGAGGAGGACGTGTTGTCAGGTCTCGGCATAACCAGATAAAGCGCTTGACGCGGACGACGGCAAATGCGGCGCCCGCTGTTTTTTACGGAAAAGCAAAATGAAGGAAGACGTAAAAAATCAACTTATCGCAGAAGCGAAGAGATCCGCTGAAAAAGCGTATTGCCCTTATTCGGGCTACGCCGTAGGCGCGGCGGTGCTTACCGAGGACGGCAGGATATACGGCGGTTGCAATATCGAAAACGCCTCTTATTCTTTGACGATATGCGCCGAAAGGGTCGCGATATCGAAAGCTGTATCGGACGGCGCTAAAAAGTTTACCGCGATATGCATATATTCCGCGGGCGGAAAAATGCCCTATCCTTGCGGCGCGTGCAGACAGTTTATCGCGGAATTTTCAGACGACGCAGAAGTGATAGTGACTGACGGAAAAGAGGTCTGCGAAACAAAATCGTCAAAGCTTCTTCCCTGTTCGTTCAGGTAAGGAAAACAAGGATTAAACGACACGGGCGCGCAAAATCGCGTCTATAAAGAAATACGTGACACCGCTTTTAAGCGGCGGAGGTAAAAATGAGATCGGGATTTATAACCATTGCGGGCAAGCCTAATTCAGGCAAATCCACGCTGACCAACGCTCTTGTAGGGGAGAAGGTCAGCATTGTTTCCAGAAAGCCGCAGACCACCCGCAACAGGGTCATCGGCATAGTGAATAAAGAGATAGACGGAGAGCAGTATCAGGCAGTGCTGGTAGACACCCCAGGCATACACAAACCGCGCAATATGCTGTCCGAATTCATGATGAAAAGCGTTGACGTAGCCCTCGAAGGGATGGACGTCGTCATCTACATACTTGCTTGCGACAAAAAGCCCGACGAACACGACGACGCTTATATCAACCGTTTCGCAAAGAGCAAGACCCCCTTTATCCTCGTAATAAACAAGTGCGACGAGGTAGAAGAAAAGTCGATAATAGAGCGCATAGAAAGATATAAGGACGTAGAGGGCATCACCGCGATAATCCCGATATCCGCGCTCAGAGGCAAGAACGTCGATATGCTCGAAAACGAGATAATGAAACTGCTTCCCGAAGGCGAACGCTTTTATTCCGAGGATATGTATACTGACAGAAGTCTCAGATTTCTGTGTTCCGAGATAGTCAGGGAAAAGGCTTTGAGACTTTTAGGCGACGAGGTGCCTTACGGCATAGGCGTTTCGGTCAACAAGTTCGAGGAGCGCGAGGACGGCGTCGTTGAGATAGACTGCGACGTTATCTGCGAAAAGCAGGCGCACAAGGCTATAGTCATCGGCAAGGGCGGAGAGATGATAAAGAAGATATCCACCTCCGCGCGCATAGATATGGAAAAGCTTCTGGACGCGAAAGTTTTCCTCACTCTGTACGTCCGCGTAAAACCCGACTGGCGCGACAACAGGTCTGTGATGGGCGAACTGGGCTACGATAAAAAGAATTTATAAAAAAATTTCAGAAGACGAGTATAATATTTTCCGCGTTACGCATACCAGTATCGGAAGGTGAACATGCAAGATTTAAAGACGACCTTGAAAAAACTTTTCGAAACGACGGGCGGAACGGGCTACTATATGATGCTCAAAGCGCTTGAACGAGAAGACAAAAAATAAACGGCGAAGTTTGCGTTATTTCGCTTATGCGATCGACACGGGATAAGCCGACGAGGTGCGACTTTGGATATTGTGAGTCTTGACGGCCTTTGTATAAGGACTACCGATTACAAGGATAACGACAAACTTATCACCTTATATTGTACGGAGAAGGGTAAGATAACCGCAACGGCGAAAGGCGTAAAAAGCGCCAAAGCCAAGCTGAAATTCTGCGCTTCTCCTTTTTGCTTCGGAAAATACCAGCTTGCCGCGAAAAACGGCAGATATACTGTCGCGGGGTGCGACGTTTACGACGGGTTTTTCTCTCTTACTACGGATATAGAGCGTTTTTACGCGGGCGGATGCGTGCTGGAAGTCCTCGACAAGACGACGGCAGACGGCGACTTTATAGGCACTCTTTTCACGTCTGCGCTCAGAGCGCTCAAAAGTCTTTGCTACGAAGACAAGGAGGCGGGAGAAGTCTTGAAAAACTTTCTTAAAGAGGCGGTCTCTGCGCTCGGATTCGGGGAAAGGGAGATGTCTCTTCAGGAGTTTTCGCGTTACTTTTATTCCGTACTCGGAGTTAAGCTCAATTCTCTCAACGAGCTTATAAGGCTTTAAAAGGCGTGTTCCGAAGGTGCGGCGAGGGCGTGATCCCGCTTTTTTACCCTTTGACGCGCATATACGCGCAAAATCGTGCGTATAATATATTTTTTAATTGTTTTCACTTGAAAAAATTTACTCTATATTGTATCATATTGTTGTAGCTAACAACAGGAGGTTTGATATGACAAAATATGTCTATTTGTTCAAGGAAGCCGACGGCGACAATAAGGCGTTGTTTGGCGGAAAAGGTGCAAATCTGGCGAAGATGACGAGTTGGGGCATGCCCGTCCCGGAAGGCTTCACCATCACTACCGAAGCTTGCACCAAATATTATGACGACGGCGAGAAGATTTCCGACGATATCATCGACCAGATCTTCGACGCTCTCGCTAAAGTTGAGAAAGAGGCCGGCAAAAAGTTCGGCGATGAGGAAAACCCCTTCCTCGTATCCGTCCGTTCGGGCGCGAGAGCTTCTATGCCCGGTATGATGGATACCATCCTCAACCTGGGTCTCAACGATATTTCCGTCAAGGGTCTCGCAAGAAAGACCGGCAATCCGCGTTTCGCTTACGACTGCTACCGCAGATTCATACAGATGTTCTCCGACGTCGTTATGGGTTCTCCGAAGAGTTCTTTCGAAAAGATAATCGACGAGCTTAAACACGAGAAGGGCGTCACTCAGGATACAGAGCTCACCGCAGAAGACCTGCAGGAGCTCATCGCTAAATTCAAGAGATTCTACAAAGAAGACCAGGGAGACGATTTCCCGCAGGATCCGAAGGTTCAGCTCATCGAAGCGGTCAAAGCCGTTTTCCGCAGCTGGAACAACCCGCGCGCTATCGTCTACCGTCGTATGAACGATATCCCCGGCAGCTGGGGCACCGCAGTCAACGTCCAGTCGATGGTATTCGGCAACATGGGCGACACTTCCGGTACAGGCGTTGCGTTCACCCGTGACCCGTCCACCGGCGAAAAGAGACTGTACGGCGAATATCTTATGAACGCTCAGGGCGAAGACGTCGTCGCAGGTATCCGTACCCCGATGAAGATCGATCAGCTCAAAGAGACCAACAGGGCGGTCTACGATCAGTTCGTAAAGATAGCAAACCGTCTCGAACAGGAAAACAAGGATATGCAGGATATGGAGTTCACCATCGAACAGGGTAAGCTCTATATGCTCCAGACCAGAAACGGAAAGAGAACCGCGAGAGCGGCTATCAAGATCGCTTGCGACCTCGTCGACGAAGGCATGATAACCAAGCAGGAAGCGCTTCTCAAGATAGAGCCCAAACAGCTCGACGCGCTGCTGCACCCGACTTTCGATCCCGCTACTCTCAAGAAGGTAAAAGAGATCTCCAGCGGTCTCCCTGCTTCCCCCGGCGCGGCTTGCGGAAAGATAGCTTTCAGCGCTGAAGAAGCGGTCGAAAGAGCTAAGAACGGCGAAAAGGTCGTCCTCGTCAGACTGGAAACCTCTCCCGAAGACATCGAAGGTATGTACGCTGCAGAAGGCGTTCTTACCGCAAGAGGCGGCATGACCTCCCACGCGGCGGTCGTCGCAAGAGGTATGGGCGCGTGCTGCGTCGCAGGTTGCCCCGACCTCAAGATAGACGAAGACAACAAGATACTCTATATCTGCGGCAAGAAGTTCACGACTCAGGATTACCTGTCTCTGGACGGCTCCACGGGTAAGATATATGCTGAAAAACTGCCGACTCAGCAGGCAAGCGTTACCGGCGATTTCGCAAAGATCATGGATTGGGCAGACCTCAACCGCGCTTTGCAGGTACGCACCAACGCAGACACTCCGCACGACGCGGAAGTCGCAGTCGGTTTCGGCGCAGAAGGTATCGGCCTTTGCCGTACCGAGCATATGTTCTTCGCTGAAGACAGGATCCCCGCGGTCAGAGAGATGATCGTCTCTAAGACCGAAACGGAAAGAAGAAGAGCTCTCGATAAGCTCTTGCCGATGCAGAGAAGCGACTTCGAAGGTCTCTACAAGGCTCTTAAGGGCAGACCCGTTACTATCCGTTTCCTGGATCCGCCGCTCCACGAGTTCGTTCCGCATAAGGACGAAGAGATTGCAGATCTCGCTAAAACCATGGGTCTCACTTTCGAAGAGCTTAAACAGACCGTTGAGAACCTGCACGAATTCAACCCGATGATGGGTCACAGAGGCTGCCGTCTCAGCGTTACCTATCCCGAAATTGCAGAGATGCAGACCAGAGCTGTCATCGAAGCGGCTATCAACGTAAGCAAGAGCGAAGGCTTCAGCGTTATCCCTGAGATAATGATCCCGCTCGTCGGCGACGTAAAAGAGCTCAAGTACGTAAAAGACGTAGTCGTAGCTACCGCAGAAAAGGTTCTCAAGGAGAACAACACCGCTATGGAATACCATATCGGCACGATGATCGAGATCCCCAGAGCGGCTCTTACCGCTGACGAGATCGCGAAGGAAGCTGAATTCTTCTCCTTTGGTACCAACGACCTGACTCAGATGACCTACGGCTTCTCGCGTGACGACGCAGGCAAGTTCCTGAACGAGTACTACGCTAAGAAGATATTCGAATCCGACCCGTTCGCTAAGCTCGACCAGGTAGGCGTAGGCAGACTTATGCAGATCGCTATCGCAGGCGGCAAGAAGACCAGACCCGATATCAAACTGGGTATCTGCGGCGAACACGGCGGCGACCCGTCGACCATCGAGTTCTGCCACAATATCGGTCTTACCTATGTATCCTGCTCGCCCTTCCGCGTACCGATCGCAAGACTTGCGGCAGCTCAGGCTAACATCCTGAACCCGAGAGTCAAGAAGACGAACGCTGACGGCACCAGATTCATTCAGGAAAACTGATAGAATCGGTCTGAAATAAAACGACGTGACCGCTATCCGAAAGGGTAGCGGTCTTTTTAATGCAATAAAAAAGCGTTTATATCGCTTCACTGTCACGGCGTTCTTCAAATGCGGTATGACAGTCTTTTATAAAGGACAGATAATAAACAGAAGAAAAAGACTTTAAAAATAATACGCTTAATTTGCGTATGATAAAAGATAAAAACTTGTAAGCAGTATGATCGGTGTTTGCAAAACAGTTGAATTTTTATCAGACTTATGTCGCATATAAACCGTCCGATAAGTGTATAAATAAGGCGGCAAGGATTTTGAGGAATAAACGAACTGATAAACGGAATATAAAGTCAAACTTTTAAGTAAAAGGATTTTACGGTTCGGCAATTACATAAATAAGAACAAATGTTTGCATTTTTACAATATATATAGTATCATATAGATATGAAGACGATATTGCATTGCGACGCCAACAACTTTTACGCTTCGGTAGAGTGTTTTCTCAATCCCGCGCTGAGAGGGAAGTTCGTAGCCGTTTCGGGCAATCCCGAAAAGCGGCACGGCATAATCCTCGCTAAAAACCAGGCGGCGAAAAAGATGGGGGTAAAGACGGGGGAGACTATCTGGCAGGCTAAGCAGAAGTGCCCCGATCTTGTCTGCGTGCCGCCGCATTTCGATACTTACGTAGAGTTCAGCAACCGCATTTTCGATATATATTCTCAATATACAGACCGCGTGCAGCCTTTCGGTATCGACGAATGCTGGCTGGACGTCACGGGGTCAAGGCGGCTTTTCGGCGACGGCAGGACTATCGCGGAGACGCTCAGAGAGAGAATAAAAAAGGAGATAGGGATAACGATATCTGTCGGCGTTTCGTTCACCAAGGTTTTCGCTAAGCTGGGAAGCGATATGAAAAAGCCTGACGCTACTACGGTGATAACTCCCGAAAACTATAAGGAGACGGTATGGAAGCTGGATTGCGGCGACCTTTTGATGATAGGGCGCAAGACGGCGGAAAAACTGCGCAAGATAGGGATAATGACGATAGGAGATCTCGCGAATACGGACGTTGAGGTATTGCATAAGCTGCTTGGCATAAACGGCGTTAAGTTGCACGACTG
This sequence comes from Candidatus Ornithoclostridium faecavium, assembly GCA_018714045.1. GTDB lineage: Bacteria > Bacillota > Clostridia > Christensenellales > UBA3700 > Ornithoclostridium > Ornithoclostridium faecavium. The sequence goes on along the minus strand of DVNX01000091.1, from coordinate 12,034 downwards.
TGCCAACGGTATAGAGGACGAAGAGGTGCGTTACAGCTATGAAAAGTATGTGCCGAAGAGCGTCGGAAATTCTACGACCCTGCCCGTAGACGTGACTGCGAAAGAGCAGATAGCCGCCGTGGTTATCGCACTCAGCGAAATGGTAGCGACCAGAATGAGAAAACACGGCTTTTTCGGCAAAGGGATAGGCGTAGGACTGCGTTTCAAAGACCTTTCTCATGCGGGAAAACAGAGCGCGATGCCGCCGACTGACAGCGCGCTATCGATAAGCAACGCGGCTTTGAATCTTATCGACAAGATATACGCTTACGGCAAGGACGCGCCTGTCAGGGCGATATCGGTAGGAGTATTCGATCTTTCCACGGACGCGAGCGAGCGCCAGCTCAGCATTTTCGACGACGAGGAAAGCGAGGGACATTCTCTCGGTACGGCTCTTGACAAGATACGTTCAAAATACGGCTACAACTCGATTCTGTCCGCTTCGGTGCTCAGTAATGCCGTTATATGCGACGGCTTGGAGGAAACGGAATTTCAGCCGTTCAAGAAATAGTCTGTCGCTCTATTATTCAACAGGGAATACGGCGCAACATTTACAAGTGGCTGACGCCGAATATTTTTTAACGCAAGAAAATTCAGGCATAGTCGGTAAAATTTTTTGTCCGAAGATTACGTAAAAGCATTTTATCGCCTGTTTGTATTGCATTTTATGAGATTTTAAGTCCGCGCGCATAACTGTGTAAGTTGTAAGAAAGGTAAGCCGTAATGCGATCGCAGATTTTAAAGAGATCAAAGTCAAATAAAATTCATAAGGACAGATATTAAGCACGGTTTGATATTTAATAGTTTCGTCATTAAAAGGTCTATTGATAAAATTAAGGCTTAATTGTAAACCAATATAGCAAAATAAGTTTACAATCCAAATGATATATGCTATTATAATCTGCGGAGAAAAGAATTATGGCAGGATTACGTTTACAATCTAAAGAGAGAATAAAAAAGCTCACGCTCACGGCAATGTTCACTGCGCTTATCACGGTGGGCGCATTTATAAGAATACCGATAATGACGGTACCGTTTACGATGCAGTTTCTGTTTACCAATCTGGCGGGCATACTACTGGGCGTTAAATACGGCGGGCTTTCGCTTGCGCTATATCTCGTGCTGGGGCTGGCAGGCGTACCGATATTTACTAAGGGCGGCGGCATAGGTTACGTATTGCAGCCCACGTTCGGCTACCTTATAGGATTTGCGTTAGGAGCCGTGATAGCCGCGCTTATTTGCTCGAAAGGAAGATATTCTTATCCTCGTCTTATCGCGGCGGGGCTTGTCAATCTTATCGTCGTTTACGCGGCGGGAATGATATACTTTGCGCTTCTGATGAAATTTTATTTCGGTAAGCCGCAGGACGCGGGTTACGTTATTGTAAATCTGTGTCTTATATTCCTGCCGATGGATTTTATATGGTGCATTGTCTCTGCGGTCGTCGCGAAGCGCGTTTTGCCCGTGCTGTACAGGCACGATCCCGCAAAAATGCTCAGGATAAGCGACCTTTACGCAAGCAAATGCAAAGTCTTAAGCGGCGGAAAGCTGACTGAAAAAGAAGCGAGGCGTCTGAAATACGTACCCCTCGGCGCGTTGTGCTCTGCGGCTGACGAGATAAGAAAGAGGTTTATGAAAGATAAATTCGATCTCTGCGCGATAGTCAACGCTAAGAACGGCGGCTGCGGGGAGGACTGCAAGTTCTGCGCACAGGCGGCTTGCTACGGTTGCAAGGATAAAGGCGTATTGATAAGCAGAGAAGAGTACGACAACGCGTATTCTGCGGCTGAAAAAGAGGGGCTGAACGCGATGAGCTCCGTTACTGCGGGAAAGGTTCTTTCAGATAAAGATCTGCAAACGCTCTCTGATTATTACAGGGCGCACGAAGGCGGTGCTACGGAAAGGTGCGTGTCTCACGGACTTCTGACGAAAGAGAGAATAGAAAAGCTCAAAGAGTGCGGCGTAACGCGCCTGCACAATAACTTAGAGGCTTCGGCGGAATATTTCCAGAAACTGTGTACAACGCACACCCACGCCCAAAAACTCGAGACTGTACGCGCCGCGAAAGAGGCGGGATTAAAGGTTTGCAGCGGCGGTATAATAGGCGCGGGAGAGAGCATGAACGACAGGATAAAACTTGCACTCGAACTCAGAGAAGAAGGAGTTTATTCCGTGCCCGTAAACGTATTGATGCCCAGGAAAGGCACCCCGCTCGAAAACGCTAAGCCGCTCTCTTACGACGAAATAAGGCGTACTGTCGCGATATTCAGATTTATTCTGCCGGACGTTTACATAAGACCTGCGGCGGGAAGAAGGGAGCTTCCCGACAACGGCGAAAAGTTGTTTAAAGGCGGAGCAAACGCGGCGATAACGGGCGACTTTCTTACGGCGAAAGGGGTTGCGGTAAGCGAAGATCTGAAAATGTTCGGAAGACTGGGGTTTACCTTACGTAACGATCAGAACGGAACGGACAAAAACGAGAATATTGAGGTTTGATTTTTCGGATATTGGTCGACTCTCTCATTTAAATATAAAATATATGTAACATAAGGATTTATTCATTTCCCCTTATCAGCGCACTGTTGTAAAATATAAGCGGAATTACAAAGAGGGGGTGAAAATTCAGAAGTAATCCACTTGATTTAAACATTTTTTAGGAGGGAGAATCATGACTTATCCGAAAGGACTTGAAAAATCGTAGAAAAAAATACGCTTATCCCGCATGGCTTTTCGCTCTTGCGATAGTATTTTCGCTGCTTGAGCTGTTTATAGTTAATTTCGACTTAAGTCCGTCGTTTTTATTCTGGAACAGGTTGGGAATAGCGGTTTTTTGCATAGTAATGCTTATTATATTCGCATTCATGCGTAAAAACGTAAATTTTTACGACGTCACGGCTACGTGCATACTTGCGATGATACTGATTACCGACGCTTTAAACATAATCGTTACTACGGAGATCACGAAAGGCGGGCAAGCGTACACTCCCGTCGTCGATATTTTCCCGAGTGGACTGTTGAGATACAGAATGGTTCCGACTGAAATAAATCAATCGGGCGAAGCTTCAGGTCTGAAATATTCGTTTTCGTTTGCAGGTTTGTTGCAGGGGCTGTTCTTATTGTTTATCGCGGGATCGACCGTTGCGGAAAAACGCGTCGGTGAAGATAAGGCGGAGCGCCTGGACGGAACATTGAAGAAAATATGGAAAGGCACGGCGATCGCGGCGGCGCTTCTCACGGCGGTGTTCCTTATTCTGTTGTTTGCCATTTAAGCGATCGAAAAGCGGATTTGATATCGAAGCGGATCTGAAAAAGGTCCGCTTTTTATATAATTTTAAAACTTTATTTACAAAATACATAAAATATAGTATAGTAGAAATATAAATAATCCGTTATAAGCGGAAGTCAAAGGAAGGATTTATGAATAAGATAAGAAAAGCGGTAATTCCCGCCGCGGGTTTCGGTACGAGATTTCTGCCCGCGACGAAAGCTATCCCCAAGGAGATGCTCCCGATAGTCGATACTCCGACGTTGCAGTACGTGGTCGAAGAAGCGGTGAAGAGCGGTATTACCGAGATCCTTATAATCATCGGCAAAAACAAAAAGTGTATAGAAGACCATTTCGACAAGGCGGTAGAACTGGAACAGATACTCGAAAGAGAGCATAAAGACGCTTATCTCAAGATGGTAAGAGACATAACCGATCTGGCGCATATCCACTACGTAAGACAGAAGGAGATGAACGGCAGCGGCAGTGCGGTGCTGGAAGCGGAAGCGTTCATTTCGGGCGAGCCGTTCGCGGTAATGTACGGCGACGATATCGTTTACAATCCCGAAAAACCCTGTCTCAAACAGCTTATCGACGCGTACGAGACGACGGGTAAATCCGTCATCGCTTGTCAGGAAGTGCCTGACAGCGAAACGAGCAAATACGGCATAGTTCGCCCCGGTCAGGTAAAAGGAAGATACGCGGAAGTTCTCGAGCTGGTGGAAAAACCCAAGCCCGGTACGGCGCCGTCCAACCTTGCGAACATAGGCAGATACGTGCTTACCGCAGATATATTCGATCTTATAAAGAAATGCAAGCCCGCTCCCAACGGCGAAATTTATCTGACCGACGCCATAGAGATGATGGCAAAGAGTACGGGAGTTTACGCCTACGCTCTCGAGGGCAGAAGATACGACGTAGGCGACAAACTGGGATTTATTCAGGCTACGATAGAATACGCGCTCAGAGACAACACTCTCAAAAACGGTCTTACCGATTATATAAAAGACCTTTCTAAAAAACTGTGAGACGCGCGGTCGATTTTAAATAAAACACCTTAGATCCGACATGACAGTCGGATCTTTTGTTTTAAAATAAAAGCTGAAGGTCAAATATCCGTTTGCGGGCATAATATCGTTAAAAAAAGACCGTTTTCAGTGGAAATATTTATTTGCGCAAATGTAATTTGCTAAGCAGATCATCAAAGAAAGGTTTTAAAAAAAGGTTTTTCGCTGAAAACCGTTGTTTTAAGGATAAAAAAATGCTCAGATAAAAAAATACACGGTTTTACAAAAATTTCTCAAAAAAATTGCAAAAAACTATTGACTATTTGAAAGTTCGTGATATAATTTAGTCGAAAGGTCAAAGAAAGTCAAATTTTTATAGATCTTTGAAAGTGTATGAAAAAGAAGCAAAAGGGGCGCAAGCCCGAAGGAGGCGGAAAATGGCTAATATATCGGACAGCATCGAAAAGTTCATATTGTCGTTTTTCGACGACGGCGACGACAGCGTTCAACTCTCCAGAAACGAACTGGCGCATTATTTCAACGTTTCGCCCAGCCAGATAAATTACGTGCTGACAACGCGCTTCGGCGTGGATCGCGGGTATTATATCGAATCGAGAAGAGGCGGCGGCGGATTTATAATGCTGGTCAGATTGTCGCAGGATAAGGAAGATCTGCTTCCGGCGCTGATAAAGGAACTGGACGACGAAAAGGATCTGACTTACAACAAGGCGGCGGACGTAGTCGACAGACTGGTCAGAGAGGAAATAGTAACGCCCGCGGAATCGGACATAATAAAAAGCGCAATAAGCGACAAAGCGCTTCAATCGGTGGCGGTCGAAAATCTCAGAAAGAACGTATTCAGAGAAATACTCATCGCGCTTATCAGGAGGTAACTGAAATGAATAACGAAAACGGAAAACTTCATATGTGTCAGATGTGCGGAAAGCGCCCTGCCACGGTATTTATAAAAAACAGCTACAACGGCAAAACTGTAGAGAAGGAACTGTGCGCGGAATGCGCGGCTCAGCTGCAGGAAAACGGAATGATGCAGGATATCTTTTCGAGCGGGGTCAACGATCTGTTCTCTTCGATCATGGGTATGCCGCTTTACGAGGACGATATGCCCCGCATACAGCAGGGTCGCACCTGTCCCAACTGCGGAATGACGGAAAGGCAGATAAGAGAGAGCTATTCATTCGGGTGCAGCGAATGTTACAAGACTTTTTCAGATCTTGCTAAGGAGTTCGTATCCAGATTGGGCGGCACCGCTCACAAGGGAAGGGCGCCCAGAGGGTATAAGGGACTGAACGATTCTTCGGCTTCTGCAAAGACGGTAAAGAAAGAACTTACCGTACAGGAGCGTATAGAAGAGCTTGAACGCAAGATGAAAGAAGCGGCGGCAAACGAAGATTACGACAGCGCGCTCAATTACAAAAAACAGATAGAAGAACTCAAGAGGAGGGGCTGAGATGGACAGAGTCGACGACGTGGTCGTATCCACCAGGATAAGATTGGCAAGGAACATAAAGAAACTGCCTTTCCCCAAAAGGCTCAGCGGACAGGAAGAGATATATTCCGTGCTGATGAAAGGGGTAAAGGAAGCGTGCGACGAACTTTTCGAGACCAAGTTCTATAAGATGTGCGATATCGACGAGCTGCTGGCTCAGTCGTACGTAGAAAAGCACCTTATAAGCAAGGATCTCATAAAGAACGTCAATTTCGGCGCTCTCGCCGTCAATGCGGACGAAGATATCGCGGTGATGATAAACGAAGAGGATCATATAAGGGAACAGTGCATCACGGACGGATTCGATCTGGACGGCGCGTATAAGAAGATACTGAGAGTGGACGAAAAGATATCCGAAAAACTGGATATCGCGTTCGATCCCGTCCTCGGATATCTTACGGATTGCCCGACCAACCTCGGCGCGGCGATGAGAGCTTCGGTGATGGTATTCCTTCCCGCGCTCACGATGACCAAGAAGATAGACAGTCTTATAAACGACCTGCAAAGACTTGAATTCACGACCCGCGGAGTATACGGCGAGGGAAGCGCGGCGCAGGGATTTATGTACCAGATATCCAATCAGGCTACCGTCGGCAAGAGCGAAGAGGATATTATAAAGCTGGTCAAAAAGACGGTCGGCAGCATAATTGAGATAGAAAGAAAGGAGAGGGAAAACCTCAAGAATACGCACGGGGTGGAATTGCAGGACAAGATCATGCGCGCGTTCGGCATTCTCACCAACTGCTATCTGATAGATTCCGCGGAGTTTTCAGAACTTCTCGGATACGTCAAACTGGGCGTAGCTCTCGGATATATTGACAGAGATATGTCCAAAATAAACAAATTGCTCACGTTGTCACAGCCCGCAATGCTTTGTATGCTCGCGGCAAAGGTGTTACAGCCTCGCGACAGAGATAAGGCGAGAGCGGCGCTGGGCAGAAAGTTTCTTGAGAAATAAAGGAGGTATAAGGAAATGAGTAATTTTTCTAAAGAATGTAAAGAAGTCGTTGTAAACGCGCAGAGATACGCGGCGACTTCAGGCGGACTTCTCGGTACGGAACACCTGCTCATGGGTATGGTCACCGCAAAGGGATGCCGCGCTTATCAGATACTTAAAAAATACGGCGTGACAGAAAGTTCGCTTCAGGGGCTGGTCGTTTCCAACGGCACGACGGTCGGCAATATAGAACTCAGCAACAGAGTTCAGTCCATATTCAGATACGCTAAGAGCATCGCAGGTTCGATAGGCGAAGACGCGATAAGTTCGGACGCGCTTCTGTACGCAATGTTCGCAGAGTCCGAAAGCGTCGGCGTAAGGGCTATCGCTTCGATAGCGGACGCTGAGAGCATAAAGAATACGACCGCGAGATCTCTTCTCAGCGGCGAATTCGAAGGAGGCGAAGAGGAAGAAGACGAAGAAAACGTCGTAAATTCCGATAATTCTTTCGGCACTTCTCAGCAGAACTCGAAAGTCCGCAAACTGTCGGAGACCCTGCTCAAATTCGGCAGCGACCTTACCGAAAAGGCGGCGCAGGGCAAGCTGGATCCTATCATCGGCAGAAGCAAGGAGATCGAAAGGATAATCCAGATCCTGTCCAGACGTACTAAGAACAACCCCGTGCTCATAGGCGAACCCGGCGTAGGTAAGAGCGCTATCGTCGAAGGACTCGCTCAGGCTATCGTAAAAGGCGAAGTGCCCGAAACGCTTAAGAACAAGAGCGTTTATTCTCTCGACATAACCTCTCTCGTTGCGGGTAGCAAATACCGCGGCGAATTCGAGGAAAAGCTCAAGACTGTGATAAACGAGATAAAGTCAAACGGCAACATAATCGTCTTTATCGACGAAATACACATGATAGTCGGCGCGGGCGACACGAAGGACGGCGCTATGGATGCGGCTAACATACTCAAGCCTATGCTGGCGAGAGGCGAAATGCAGACCATCGGCGCGACCACTATCGAGGAGTACCGCAAGTTCATAGAAAAGGACAGCGCGCTCGAAAGAAGATTCCAGCCTATCATGGTAGATCCGCCGTCAGTCGAAGATACGGTGACCATTCTTAAGGGCATACGCGAAAAGTACGAGGCGCACCACGGAGTGAAGATAACCGACGAAGCTTTGACTGCGGCGGCTGAAATGTCGGACAGATACATCAACGACAGATACCTGCCCGATAAGGCTATCGACCTTATAGACGAGGCTTCTTCTAAGAAAAAGACGGGTTCGTTCACTCTGCCCAAGGGCGTAAGAGAACTCGAAGAAAAGGAAGCGAAACTGTCGATAGACGAAAAGGCATGCGCGTCGAGAGAGGATTACGAAGGCGCGGCGAAGATACAGAAGGAAAAGAAAGCCGTACACGAGGAAATACTCAAAGCTAAAGAAGAGTGGATGAAAAACCGCGATAAAGAGGATCTCACCGTTACCGCGGACGATATCGCGAACGTAGTCGCGGGCTGGACTTCTATACCTGTCGTAAAGCTTACAGAAAGCGAAGCGGAAAGACTGCTCAAAATGGAAGATATCCTGAGAAAGAGAGTCATCGGACAGGAAGAGGCGATAAGCGCGGTAGCAAAGGCGGTCAGGCGCGCGAGAGCTGGCATCAAAGACCCCAAGAGACCTATCGGTTCGTTCATCTTCTTAGGACCTACCGGCGTGGGTAAGACTGAGCTTTGCAAAGCGCTCGCGGAAGCCATGTTCGGCGACGAAGATATGCTGATACGTATCGATATGTCCGAGTATATGGAAAAGGAGAACGTATCCAAACTCATAGGCTCGGCTCCCGGTTACGTCGGTTACGACGAGGGCGGACAGCTTACCGAAAAGGTAAGAAGAAAGCCGTATTCGGTCGTGCTCTTCGACGAGATAGAAAAGGCGCACCCCGACGTGTTCAACATACTCCTGCAGATCCTCGACGACGGCAGACTTACCGACTCTCACGGCAGGACGGTAAACTTTAAGAATACTATCGTAATCATGACTTCAAACGTCGGCGCCAGCGAGATAAAGGCTTCGAGACTGGGCTTCGGCAGCAAGGACGACGACAAGAAATACGAGGATATGAAGGAAAGACAGATGGAAGCGCTGAGAAAGAAATTCCGTCCCGAATTCCTCAACCGTATAGACGACACGATAATCTTCCGTTCGCTCAACGAAGAGGATATGGGCAAGATCGTCGATATGCTTCTCAAACAGCTTACCAAAAGGCTTGAGCCGACCGGCATTTCGCTGGATATAACGGATAAGGCGAAAGAGCATATAGTTAAAGAGGGCAGCAACGTAGAGTACGGCGCGAGACCTCTCAAGAGAGCTATCCAGAAGATGATCGAGGACGAACTCAGCGAAAAGATCCTGACCAAAGAGATAAATGAGGGCGACGAAGTCAAAGTAGATTTCGACGGCGAAAAGCTCACGTTCGCGTCTGCGGGCAGGAAGGACGGAGAAAAAACCGCTGAAAGCAAGGAAGAAAAGCCTGAAAAACCCGAAAAAGGCGACGACGGCAAAGACGGCGAATGATACCGCTGAGATAAGCGCGGGCGACGGAGAGATCCGTCGCCCGTTTTTTGCTTGTTTTATTCGTCTTGAAACTTTTAAAAAGATTTTCGCATATCGGGCAAAAAAATTATACGGATTTACGTTACAGGTAGTATAATATTTAAGAAAAGAAGAAAAGAGGTGTTTTAATGAGCAACGCGGGCATAGTGGCTCTTGGTTTTTCGCTGATATTCCTGTTTACCTGCGCGGGCTCCGCGACGGTCTATCTGTTCAAAGGAGAAATTTCTCCTAAGCTCAATACGCTGTTCCTCGGATTTGCGGCGGGCGTTATGATAGCGGCGACTATCTGGTCGCTTCTTCTGCCGTCCATGGAAGGCGCGATGGAGATATTCGACAACAAGTATCTTTCCGTGCTTCCTGCGGCGGTCGGGTTTATCGTCGGCGGACTTTTCCTGGTATTTCTCGACAAAGTCATACCGCATTTCCATTTCGGTACCGATAAGGAAGAAGGTCACCGCAGTAATTTTCAGAAGACTACTAAACTTTTCCTTGCGGTGACGATACATAATATCCCTGAAGGAATAGCGGCGGGTGTCGCATTCGGCGCGGCGGCGTCGCTCGGAGATCAGTCGGCTTATCTTTCCGCGCTCGGTCTTGCGATAGGTCTCGGACTTCAGAATTTTCCTGAAGGAGCCTCTGTCGCCCTTCCTATGAAAAATCTTACGGGGAGCAAACACAAGGCGTTCCTGCTGGGCTCTTTCAGCGGTATCGTAGAACCTATATTTGCGTTTCTCGGCTTTTATCTCGCCGCGTACGTAAGCGTTTTGCAGCCGTGGCTTCTCGCGTTCGCGGGCGGAGCGATGATATTCGTCGTCGCAGAGGATCTTATCCCCGACGCGAAGCTTGCGGAGCATCCGCATCTGGGCACCTGGGGAGTCATGGCAGGTTTCGTGATAATGATGATACTCGACGTCGTTCTGGGTTAAGTTGAAAACGATAAATATATTGATTTAAGAAGTCCTTTACGGGCTTCTTTTTTTTGTTAGCCTTGCTTACATAAAACTTACAAATTACTGACCGTCGCGTGATAGTCCGGCGTCGTACAGTCTGTTAGAATGTGGGTGTAAAAACAGGAGGTAAACAAAATGAAGATCAAAAGAATATTCGCGCTTGCGACTTTATGTCTCGTTATGGCGCTTACCTGCGCGGCTTGCTTCACCGCTTGCTCCGGCGCAGACGGCAACGAAATAGTGATCACCGGTTCCACGTCGGTAACCCCGCTGATGGAAAAACTTGCGGAGGCTTTCGAAGCGAAGAACGCCGACGTGACCATTCAGATAACCGGTTCGGGTTCCTCTCAGGGTATCGCGGACGCACAGAAAGGCGCTTGCGAAATAGGTATGTCCTCGAGAGCGCTCAAGGAAGAAGAACTCAAGACCCTCGATTCTATCGAGATATGCAAGGACGGTATCGCGATAATCGTAAATAAGGATTGCGAACTTACCGACGTCACCTCTCAGCAGGTATACGATCTGTACGCAAACGGCACGGCGATCGGCGGCGTCAACACCCCGATCAACCGCAGCAACGGCAGCGGCACGAGAGACGGTTTCAACGAACTCATCAAGAACGCTGACGGCGACAGCCTTAAAGAGCTCAAGGAACTCAAAGGCGAGACCCAGGATCAGACGGGAAGCGTTATCGAAAGAGTAGCGGGCGCAAAGAACGTTCTCGGATACATATCGCTCGGCTCTCTCAACGACAGAGTAAAGGCTGTATCTCTCGACGGCGTAGCTGCAACTGTCGAAAATATCAAGGCGGGTACCTACAAACTGCAGAGACCTTTCGTCCTCGCGGTCAAGAAGGGAGCTCAGCTCAGCGACGCGGCTCAGAGATTTATCGACTTCATCAGAAGCGAGGAAGGCAAAAAGATAATCGCTGACTTCGGTTGCATAGTCTGATAAATGCGATGAAAACGAAGATAAACACAACTGCGGTAAAAGAGACCGTCGCCAAGGCGATATTCGCCCTGGCGGCGTGTTTTGCCGTATTGTCGGTCGCTGCGATAATAGTCTATCTTCTTTACGCGGGCATACCCGCGTTCAGGGAGACGGGAATAGGGAATTTCCTTTTCGGCACAACCTGGGCGCCGGGATACGACGGACCCGCGTCGGAGAAATTCGGGATATTGCCGATGATAGTAGGCTCAACCATCGCAACGGGTGGCGCGCTTCTGATCGGCGGTACTCTGGGTGTGGCGGTAGCGGTGTTTACCGTTTATTTCTGTCCTAAGAAGCTGAAAAAGCCGCTCGTACAGGCGGTAAGCGTTCTTGCGGGCATACCCAGCGTAATATACGGATATTTCGGACTCAAGCAGATAGTTCCCGCGCTTGCGGCGATAAGCCCCAACGGCAACGGCACGGGGATCCTCGCGGTTTCTCTCGTGCTCGGCATAATGATACTGCCCACGGTCGCCAGTTTAGCGAAAGACGCTTTGCTCGCCGTCCCCGAGGCGTATCACGAAGGCGCGCTCGCGTTGGGACTGACAAAGGAGCAGAGCGTGTTCAAAGTGTTGATACCGTCCGCTAAATCGGGCGTCATGACTGCTCTGGGACTGGGTATAGGCAGAGCGGTCGGCGAGACTATGGCGGTTATCATGGTCGCGGGCAATACCGTACAGTTCCCCAAAGGGCTGTTCGAAGGCTTCATGACTTTAACGGGCA
>DVNX01000090.1 GCA_018714045.1 Candidatus Ornithoclostridium faecavium | reverse complement strand
TACCCTGCTCAACGAAAAGTCCAAGTACTACGATCAGAACGCTACCGTTTCCGGCGCGCTCAACGCGACCGACAGCGCTACCGTAGCGAAGATCGAAGAGATAATGCTGGAGCAGTACAAACTTTCCAAAGGTCTTGAAAACGACGAAGGCAAAGAAGAGATCCTCAGCGGAGATATCGACTTCCTTCTCCAATGGGCGGGCGATGCGCTTTACTCGATGACAAGCCTTCAGGACGAGATCGGCAAACACAGAGAACTCGGCTACTACATTCCCGAAGAAGGTTCCAATATTTTCAGCGACGGCTGGTGCATACCCAAATACGCTAAGAATACCGAAGCGGCAAACCTCTGGATCAATTTCATGTGCCGCCCCGACATTGCGGTAAGAAACATGGATTACATCTGCTATACCTCCGGCGTAGCTTCTAAAGAAGCGTTCGATTACGTCTGCGAGAACTGGGAAAGCGACAAAGCCGACGCTATCTCGATAGATCTTACCTATTTCTTTGGCGACGACTGCGGATTCGAGCCCGTCATCAAGATAGATCCCGAAGATTACGAAGGATTTATCACGCTGTTCCCGACCCCGGAAATAATCGAAAATTGCGCAGTCATGCTCGACTTCGGCGACGCGACCTCAGATATGAACAGACTCTGGAGAGACGTTACCGGACAATAATCGGTCGCTTGAATACAAAATACGACCTGCCTTCACGGCAGGTCTTATTTTATGCATAATAACGCTTCAAATAAAACTCTTTAAGAAAATCATTACGAAAACTGCTCCACACGGTTTTCAGTAACGTTACGATCAGCGAGAGATCACGGTTCTTTTTCTATTTAAGATACGACACTCAAGCCACGCGCCGTAAAACGCATTCTGCGCGCTTTTTTGCTCAAACGCGACTCTTCTCCTGACAGCCGCGCGATCCGTTTTAAACGGCATCTTAAAAGCTTTTACGCGCGGTCAATTGTTATTTAAGACTATTGAAATTTATGACAAGTATACGCTTTTCAGCCTGTTTCTTTTTTTCGAACCATATTACTCTGTGACCACGCAACGCAATGCAACAGTTATTCTTCTCTTACCTTTATATTTTAAGTTTTCTTTGTCTCACGCGATCCTTATTTTGCTTAAGCGCGCTGACGTTTATATTGATACGCAAAGAAACCTTATTACACACCGCGACCTTTTTTGTTTTAATCCGCTCAGTCTGCAACAGTACTATATACTTCTTAAAAAGATATGTTTTTTAATCGGGTCTGCATAGCTTGTCAGGCTCATTCCTTGAATTACGTCCGATTATTTGCAAATTAACTTTTTACGCAATATTTTTCAAAGGTAAAATCTTTTATCAGTAATACGTCTGTTTTTGTTATTCGGATCATAAAAAAACCGACGCCGTCAAGCGTCGGTGTTTTATTCGTTTTTTATCTGTTAGTCGATAGTCACTACCGCAAATCCTCTGTAAGAACCGTTGCTGAATACGATGACGACCGTGCCTTCCGTCGTCTGGTTGCCGCAGATCATATAGCCCGTGATCGTCTCTCCTTCACCGACTTTGTTGGTAGCGGTTATCGTCTTGACCGAGCCGTCTCCCGCAACGTAACGCGCAACAGACTTGATCTCTGCACCGGGACTTACCGTCAGTTCATCCGTGACGACGTAAATGTTGTTTTTGAGCACAGCGTTTCTGACAGAATATTCGCCTCCGATAACGCCGAACGCATCGCCGAGATTTGTTGCGAGAGTCTGTCCGATATCAGCAAGAGCAACGTAAGTCGAAAGACCTTTGTCCGTTCTGTTTTCGCTGTCGCCAAGCGTTTCATCGTAATAGTAAACGTTTGTCAACGTAGCCTCTTTGTCGTTATTCCCCGCGAAACCTCCGTCTCCTGCGGGAGCGACACCCGTGGTAATGCCTCCTATACTGTAAGCGTTGGAGACCGTACCGGCATTGTGGCCTACAAAACCGCCGATATACTTGGGCGAAGAGGTCGCCTTTACGTTCGCGTAAGAATTTTCAACCGAGCCCGCATTGTAACCGACAAAACCGCCGACCGCGATATTTTCGTTTCTGCCCGCCGCGCTTACGGTATTGCGCTTAGAGTAGTTGTTACTGTAATTTGCACCCGCATAGCTCAGCGTGATCGTGCCGGAGTTGTAACCGACAAAGCCGCCTGCATAGTTGGTTTTATCCAGAGCAACACTGCTTTCGCTGACCACGTTGCCTATCGAATTGCTGCCTATCACGGTGCCTTCGTTGTAAGCGACGAAGCCGCCTGCGTAAGACTCTTTGACCTGAGGTTCGTCTTCTTCCGTCTCGCTCACGTTTGCGGTAACGTTGCCCTTCGCGTTCGAATAAGAAACCGTCGCGTCCGCCGCGTTTTTACCGACAAAGCCGCCCGCTATCGCCGCAGTCACATCGGCAACAGACTGAGAAGATATCACCGTACCGCTATTCAGACCTACGACGCCGCCCGCAGTAGCAAATTTCGCGTTCACGCTTCCTACGACGATACAGTCGGAAACAGTACCGCCGTTCACGCCTGCGATAACGCCTGCGTAAGAAGCAGTCTCGCTATCTATCGCGGCATTCACGAGCTTAAGGTTGGAAACCGTAGCGCCCGCCTTGATCTCGCCGAAGAATCCCGCATTCGCCCCGTCGGAGATAATGTTGATGTCGGATATGATGAATTCCGCGCCGTCGTATTTTCCGGCGAAAGCGTCGACAGCCAGCCATTCGTAGCCTTCGAAATCTATATTCGCCGTCTGCTTATAAGAAGCGTCGGGGTTCTTGTAAAGGTATGCGAGTTCAGCAGCAGAACCTATCAGATAATTGCCGCCGTCGTCCTTTTGCGGAGTCTTATAGCTCAGATATTCGTCCTCCGCTTTTACCGCCGTACCCGCTATTACGCCGTTGCCGCTTCTCGAAGAAGAGACTTCAACGTCAAAACGTTTGCCGTAGTAAGCGTTGTTGAGGATATATTCGATGACGTTGTCTTCTCCGATCTTACGGAAAGTATCGTCTATCACGTAGGAATAAGTTGTAGAACCTTCTCCTTTCGTGACCTTGAGCTTATCCATATCGCTTTCGCTTTCGAGGTTGAAAGTCACTCTCTGCGCGGAAAGAAGCGCGTCGCCGTCAGAATCGTAAGGAGTCATTACTAACGTAAAAGACTCGATGAGTTCGAGCTGTTCGTCCGTCGCAGTCCAGCTTGCGCTGACAGTGCCGTCTTCGTTCTCAACGAGGATGAGGCTGTTTTCTCCCAACTGAGGCAGCTTGTATATCACGAAATCTTCGTTGACGTCGCTTATCACGCTGTCCTGATAAACCTCTCCGTCGCCTACCGTCTTTATATGGACGGTATACTTGCCGGGAGTTTCTATTTTGAAATTGGTGAGAAGAACGCTTACGCTCGTGCTCGAAGTCGCTGTCACGGTCGTGGAATAGACCTCTTCAGGATCATCGACGTTTCTCGCTTCGAGATAATAAGAAGTCGCGTTCGCGACAGAATTCCAATAAACTCTGGTGCTGGTTATGCTGCTGAGCACGGGGGTAGCAAGCGTAGCCGAATTGACGAATACGCAGGCGTCGCTGTAAGTGCTGTCGCTCTTTTCCGAACCTTCGGGAGCCAACGCCCTGACCTCTATCGTAAAGCTGCCGGGCTCGCTGTACTCTTCTTTAGTAAGAGTATACGTCGTCGTGCTGACTTCAGACAACTCGATGACGGCGCCTTCAGCGCTGATATCCTTGTCTGTATATCTGACTCTTACCGAATAAGCTGCTGCGCCTTCGACGGCGTTCCAGCTCACCACCTTGGCAAGTTCGTCGTAAGTCACCGCGGGCTTGTCCAGCATTTCGGAAACAACGTAACGGTACGCTTCGCTGTACTCACTGTACTTTTCGCCTTTATACGCTCTTACGCGGATATTATACGTACCTGTCTCCGCGACCTCAACGAAATACATCGTATCTTTAGTCTTAACGGGCTGACCGTCGTTGATAACGACCTCGTATCCTTCCGCGCCGTCCACAGCCTGCCAGGTCAGCACGTTTCCGCTCATTTCGAGACCGGAGGGCGCTTTGAGACCGTCTTTATCGCACGCAACAAGTCCTACGAC
>DVNX01000089.1 GCA_018714045.1 Candidatus Ornithoclostridium faecavium | reverse complement strand
CTCGACTCAGTTCCCTTCGGCAAATTATGCTTCGCAGTAAATTAGTTGGGTAGTGTTGATACTTCGTTGATGCGCAAAGGTAATACCGCAAGAGCATTACCCTTGCGCATCATCTTGTCTGAACTTAAATTTGTGAATTTAAAACTGTAGCGACCGCATGCTTTTTCGCTAAGATTTTGTTTTGAAAATTACAATTCGGTACTCTACGCTCAGAGAACTGTTGTTTTATATATTATTTTGACGAGACGTTAATTTTTTAAGTATTATAACTATAAAAAAGCCGCCGCTTTTGATGTGCACCCCAAAAGTTAGACACTTTTGGAGGTGCATATCATCGGCGGGGCTTTCTTTTGGGTCATAATATACTTTCCTTTTGTAGTCTAATGTGGTATACTTAAAAAAAGTTTGTAATTTGGGAGGTTCTTAATTTATGCGTAAGTGTATTCGCTGTGGAAGTGAAATGAAAGAAAACTGTGCAATCAAGGTCGAGGGAGCTGGGTATGGTATCATTTTATCATCAGATGAAAACAAGTTGTTTGGTGGCAGAATGGGTAAACCTAAAGTAGCAATCTGTCCTAAATGTGGAGAGGTTTCTATCTATATTGATGATGTTGAAAAGCTTAAATAATTTTCTTTTTTGAAAAACCCCGCCAAATGATGTGCACCCCAAAAGTTAGACACTTTTGGAGGTGCATATTTTATGGCAAAAAAAGGACAAAAGCAAAAGAAGTATGGCGTAGAGTTCAAGATATCTGTTATACTGGATATGTTAAACAACAATTTAGGATACCGAGAGACGGTACGCAAGTATTGGGACACTAAAAGCAGGGCGGAAGAATCGCATTATCGTACAAGGCTTAAATTGTGGGAACGTATATATTTAGAAAAAGGAGAAGCCGGATTAATGGCAGAAAGAAGAGGACGAAAGGGAGCCGTGAGACCGAGAAAGCGGACGTTGGATAAAGCGGTAGAAGAAGATCTTATTGCGGAAAACCAGAGACTGAAAGAAGAATTGGAATATGCGCAAATAGAGATAGAATACTTAAAAAAATTAGATGCCTTAGTTCGAGCGGAAGAGCGAAAGAACGGCAAAAAGCGGAAATAGTATCTGAGCTAAGGCAAAAATATCCGCTAAACAAAATACTGAGAGTATGCAAAACGGCAAGGAGCACGTATTATTACTTTTACAAACAGAGAGGAAAAGACAAATACGAAGCTGAAAAGCAAGATATAGCCGAGATATTCAGAGAAAACAAAGGCAGATACGGATACAGGCGAATAGGAATTGCAATGCGGCAAAAAGGGTATGAAATAAACCATAAAACCGTATTAAAGCTAATGAAAAGTCTGAATCTCAAAGGAAAACAGCGGAAAAACAAGTATAAATCTTACAAGGGCGAAGTAGGCAAAGTCGCAGCAAATATTCTTGCAAGAGACTTTAATTGCGAAAGACCGTATGAAAAGCTGACGACAGACATAACGGAATTCAACGTATGCGAAAAAAAGCTGTATCTGTCTCCCATAATGGATCTGTACAACAGAGAAATACTCTGTTATGAAATATCCGATAGTCCGAACTTCAGACAGACAAGAGAAATGCTTGCAAAATTAGATAAAGTACTGCCTGAAAAAGCAAGACCTATACTCCACTCAGACCAAGGGTGGCAATACCAGATGAAAGAATACCAAAGAATACTTGCAAAACGCAATATAAAGCAAAGTATGTCAAGGAAGGGAAACTGCCTGGACAACAGTCCGATGGAGAACTTTTTTGGCAGACTTAAAACAGAAATGTACTACGGCGAAAAATTTGAGACAGTGGACGAATTCGTCCACTGTCTGGAAGAGTATATTCATTACTACAACAATACAAGAATATCTCTCAAATTAAAAGGAATGAGTCCTGTACAATACAGAACTCACTCAAATACAATTTAATTAATTCTTTGTCCAACTTTTGGGGTTCACCTCAGGACAGAGCGCGCTTTTTAATGCGTTTAGGTTTTTATCACTTAGCCGCTTTCTTAGCCGCGTTGACGTAGCGTATTATCTCGCTTACGCCCGCGTACTTTTCAAAGCCGTCCGTGCCCGTGACTACGAGGGTCGGAGCCTGGCGTATTCCGTAGGTTTCAACAAGGTTCGCGTTCTCTTCTGCGAGGAGTTTTACGTAGCTTACGCCGTTGTCCGCAAGGAACTTTTCCGCTATCTTGCAGTTGGGGCAGGTTTTTGTTGCGAACAGGGTCAGCTGAACGTCGCTTCCCGCGCTGCGGGTCTCTTTGCATTCCTCAACGGGTCTTTTGCCTTTTTTGAGGGTGGAGTGCGCGATATCGTAGACCTTTCTGTCCTTGAATTCCTGCGACTTGCCGTCGTTCCAGTTCTGAACGGGGCGGTAGTAGCCGGTGATACGGCTGTATACTTCGGTCTTTCCTCCGCATATCGGGCAGGTGTACTGTTCGCCGCTCAGATATCCGTGATCCTTGCATATCGAATAGGTCGGGGACAGAGTGTAGTAAGGAAGCTTATAGTTGTCCGCGATCTTTTTGACGAGAGCTGCCGCCGCCATCCAGTCGGGGAGCTTTTCGCCGAGGAACGCGTGGAATACGGTGCCCGAGGTGTACAGCGTCTGAAGTTCGTCCTGAATGTCGAGAGCGTCGAAGATATCCGACGTATAGCCGACGGGCAGGTGAGAGCTGTTGGTGTAGTACGGGGTGCCGTTTTCGTTAGCGGTGATGATATCGGGGAACTGCTCCTTGTCGTGCTTAGCGAAACGGTAAGAGGTGGACTCTGCCGGCGTAGCTTCGAGGTTGTACAGGTCGCCGTATTCTTCCTGATAGTCGGACAGTCTTTCACGCATATGGTTGAGTACCTTTTTGGTGAATTCCTGAGCGGATTCGTATGTCATATCCTTGCCTATCCAGTTCGCGTTGAGCGCCGCTTCGTTCATGCCGACGAGACCTATCGTCGAGAAATGGTTGGCGAAAGTGCCCAGATAACGCTTGGTATAAGGATACAGACCTTCGTCGAGAAGCTTTGTTATGACGGTACGCTTCGTCTTGAGCGAACGCGCCGAAATATCCATAAGTCTGTCAAGGCGTTTGAAGAAATCGTCCTCGTCCTTTGACAGGTAAGCGATACGCGGCATATTTATCGTGACGACGCCGACCGAACCCGTAGATTCGCCGCTGCCGAAGTAGCCGCCCGATTTCTTTCTGAGTTCTCTGAGGTCGAGGCGCAGTCTGCAGCACATGCTGCGGATATCGCTCGGTTCCATATCGGAGTTGATATAGTTGGAGAAATACGGGGTGCCGTACTTTGAGGTCATCTCGAACAGAAGTCTGTTGTTTTCGGTATCCGACCAGTCGAAGTCGCGGGTTATGGAGTAGGTCGGGATCGGGTACTGGAATCCTCTGCCGTTTGCGTCGCCTTCTATCATTACCTCGATGAACGCCTTGTTGACCATATCCATTTCCTTCTGGCAGTCCTTGTATTTGAAGTCCTGATCCTTGCCGCCGACGATAGCGGGAAGTTCCGCGAGGTCTTTGGGGACTACCCAGTCGAGCGTGATATTGGAGAACGGTGCCTGCGTGCCCCAACGCGACGGGGTGTTGACGCCGTAGACAAAGGATTCTATGCACTTCTTGACCTGTTCGTAGGTGAGGTTATCCTTCTTCACGAAAGGCGCAAGATATGTATCGAAAGAGGAGAACGCCTGCGCGCCCGCCCATTCGTTCTGCATTATGCCCAGGAAGTTGACCATCTGGTTGCAGAGGGTAGCGAGGTGGCTTGCGGGAGCGGAAGTGATCTTTCCGGGGATACCGCCGAGACCTTCCTGTATCAGCTGTTTGAGCGACCAGCCCGCGCAGTAACCGGTAAGCATGCTGAGGTCGTGGATATGGATATCCGCGTTTCTGTGCGCGTTTGCTATCTCGTCGTCGTAAATTTCGCTCAGCCAGTAGTTGGCGGTTATCGCGCCGCTGTTGGAGAGTATCAGACCGCCGACGGAGTAGGTGACTGTGGAATTCTCCTTTACGCGCCAGTCGGTAGCTTTTACGTAGCTGTCAACGAGAGACTTGTAGTCGAGCATGGTCGACTTCATGTTGCGGATCTTTTCTCTCTGACGTCTGTAGAGAATGTAAGCTTTCGCAACGTCGGAGTAGCCTGCCTGAATGAGCACGGACTCAACGCTGTCCTGAATGTCTTCGACTGCGATCTTGCCGTCCTTGATCTTGGACTCGAAATCTGCGGTGACTTTGAGCGCGAGCATATCGATCACGCTGGGGTGATATTGCTTTTCCTTTGCTTCGAAAGCTTTCGTAACGGCGATCGCTATCTTTTTTATATCGAATTCAGCGATAGTTCCGTCTCTCTTAATGACCTGATACATAATTACTCCTTCTCATTTTGCGGATCTTTCCGCGTGCAAGAATCATTATATCATCGCAATTCGGCGGTGTCAATATATTGTGGCAATATTTTTTAATAAAACACAATATATTGTGGTTTTCGTTATTTAAGGGCAAAATCTGCGGGGAGTGCGGAAAGTGCTCGGATACGTGTGAAACGCGCTCGTTTTCCGATAAATAAGCGTTTCGGAACGATAAAAACAGCCCTCTCTGTCTGAGAGGGCGGGAATGTACGATCGCAATATGTTGTGTTTTTGGTTAAATTGAATTCTGAAGATGAGAGCAGTCGGACGGCGGGGTATCGCCCGTATCTGACGGCTTAATTTTCTCCTCTTATCTTTACAGAGGGCACGAGCGGACGCATGACGTCTGTAAAGCTGCGCAGTTTTTCGTCTGAGCAGGGCGAAAGGTTTCCGAAACGCACAGCCTCGCTGTCTTTGAAATTCTGAATGAAATAACGTTTTGCGCCTTTTATCCACTCTGCAAGTTCAAGCATGCCTTTGTCGTCGTGAAGTTCGTCCACGACGGTCGTGCGCAGTTCGTAATCTATATTGTCTGAAAGGAGATATTCAACGCTCGCGCGTATCTTATCAATATCTACGGGGCATCCTGCCGTGGCGGCGTAACGCGAAGGACAGTTCTTTACGTCCATTGCGACGGTGTCTATAAGCTTTTTGTCCGCAAGCGATATCAGCTTATCGGGATAAGAGCCGTTCGTATCCAGCTTTACAGAATATCCGATATCCTTTATTTCTTTTATAAAATCGACTATATCGGCGTTGACGAGAGGTTCTCCGCCCGTAACGCATACGCCGTCCAGCACGCCTTTGCGCTTTTTAAGGAAATTCATCAGATATTCTTTTGAAATATCCTCGCCTTTATCTGTGATTATTTCCCAGTTCTGGCAGAACGGGCAACAAAAGTTGCAGCCCGAGAGGAACACCGTGCAGGCGACTTTGCCCGGGTAGTCGAGAAGAGTTGTTTTCTGAAGTCCTGCTATTACCATAATGGTCTCCTTACGGGTTTTATTATACACCCTTTGCGCGCTATCGGAAACGGTTTGAAGAATAAAAGTTTGCGCGCATATAAAATCCATATACTTTACGGCAAAAAAAACGGACGCCGTTCCGCGCCCGTTCAGATAAAGCCTTTATCAGTCGCTGTTGTACTTTTCCGTCCTCGGGATCTGAGTGTATTCTTTCGGGCTCACGCCTGTGACCTTCTTGAACACTCTGGAAAAATACAGCTGGTCGCTGAAACCGCACATCTCCGCTATCTCGTATATTTTATAGTTGTTTATATTTTTGCTGAGCAGCAGTTTCTGCGCGAAGCCTATGCGCGTCACGTTGAGGAACTGAAGCGGGGAGATGCCTTTTTCCTTTATGAACTGTCTGCGGATATAGTCCTTGCTCAGCGGGAAAGTCGCGTAAACGTCGTCGAGAGAGAAGTTGGGATCCGAGAAGTTTTCGACGATGCTGTTTGCGATCATCTCAACGTGCTGAGAGCAGTTGTCGCTGCCCGCGAAGCCTGAGATTATATTGAGAATAAGTTCTGTGAAAGAGAGAATGATATTCGCCTGGTTGGGCACTTCTGAGTTGAAGTAACGGTAGCACAGCGTAAGCACGTTGAATATATCCTTCTGCGGGTTATCGCTGAGAAGTATCGCCTTTTTGAAAGAGGGCGTCCAGTTGGCAACCGTAAGGTATATATTTTTAAAGCCCATTTTCGAGTCGTTGGTATGTAACGTATGCGGGGGAATTATGACCACCTGGTTTCTCGAATACTCGATAGCGTCGCTTCCGTCGAAGAAAGTTATCGTACCGTCGCCGTTGGTGCAGTATATGATTTCCCAGTAGTCGTGCTGGTGCTGAGAGACGTGAAATGTCTTCATGTTCTTTCCAATATAGTTGATAATCGGCATAAATCCACCTCCGAGTATTATTTTAGCGCATTTAACCTATTTTGTCCATAATTTTATTACAATTTGCCTTGAAAAATTTTTCTCATTATTTTATAATAAACATAACGGGCGTATTGCGCCCTTACGGACGGCAGGCAGGGCGGGCATTACCGTCAGCCGTCGGAGGAGATGTAATGGAAAAGAACGAAGTTTTTTCCGGTATAAGGAAAGAAGGCATAGTCGTCGTCATCAGAGGCGACAGCGTTGAGCAGGCGCTTAAAACGGTCGACGCTTGCTACAAGGGCGGCATCAGGTTTATAGAGGTCACGTTTACCGTTCCGCACGCAGACGTGATCATATCGACGCTCTGCGATAAATATAAAGGCACCGATATGGTCGTCGGCGCGGGCACCGTGCTCGATCCTGAGACGGCGAGAGCGGCTATCCTCGCGGGCGCGCAGTTTATTTTCAGCCCCAGTTTCAGCGAGGAGACGATAAGGCTGTGCAACCGTTACGCGGTAGCTGTCGTTCCCGGCATATTCACGCCTACCGAAGCGGTCAGGGCTCTCGAACTGGGCGCGGATTTCGTTAAACTCTTCCCGGGAGACGTCGCTACTCCCGCAGGACTCAAAGCGATAAGAGGACCTTTGCCCCAGCTCAAGATCATGCCTACGGGCGGCGTGAGCCTTTCCAACGTGGAAGACTGGTTCAAAGCGGGCGCTGTCGCTGTCGGAGCGGGCTCTTTCGTTACGAAGGGCGCGAAAAAGGGCGATTACGACGAGGTCGAAAAGACGGCGAGAGAGCTGGTCGAAAAAGTCAGAAATTTAAAGAAATAAGAGAGGCGTAAAATGAGTATTTTGACTGTCGGAGAAATCATGCTCAGACTTCAACCGTACGGATACAAGAGGTTCGCTCAGGCGGACGCTTACGAGGCGGTTTACGGCGGCGGCGAAGCCAATGTGGCGGTGTCGCTGGCTCAGTTCGGCGAGGACGTTGCTTTCTTCACTAAGCTTCCCGCAAACGCTATTGCGGATAAGTGCGTAGGAGAACTTAGAAGATACGGCGTGGACACGAAGAAGATCGTCCGCGGCGGCGAAAGAATGGGTATTTACTTTTGCGAAAAAGGCTGTTCTCAGCGCCCGAGCAACGTAATTTACGACAGAGCGCACAGCGCGATAAGCGAGATAGAGCCAGAGGACGTAGACGCCGACAAACTTCTTGACGGCGTAGAGTGGCTGCATTGGACGGGCATCACCCCCGCTATCTCAGATAAGACCGCGAAAGTCCTCGCGATAATACTCAAGGCGGCTAAGGAAAAGAATGTCACCGTTTCCTGCGATCTCAATTTCCGTAAGAAACTGTGGAGCAAGGAAAAGGCGAACAAGGTCATGTCCGAACTCGTAAAGACGGTCGACGTGCTGATAAGCAACGAAGAGGACTGCAAGGACGTGTTCGGAATAGAAGCGGATAACAGCAACATAAGCGGCGGCAAGATAAGCAAAGAGGGCTATGCGGCTCTCGGCGCGAAAGTTCTCGCGAAATTCCCCGCGCTTAAAGGCGTAGCGTTCACTCTGAGAGAGAGTTACAGCGCGAGCCGCAACGGCTGGTCGGCTATCTACGTTACGAGAGAAGCCGTATACGCAAGCAAGCATTACGATATCGACATCGTAGACAGAGTGGGCGGCGGCGACAGCTTCGGCGCGGGTCTTATATACGGACTTAAAAATAATATGGGCGAACAGGCGGCTCTCGAATTCGCGGTCGCGGCGTCCTGTCTCAAGCATACGGTCGAGGGCGATTTCAACGTCGCTTCGGTCGCGGAAGTCAAGAAACTCACGGAGGGCGACGGCAGTGGTAGAGTACAGAGATAACGTGATAAAGCTTCTCGGCAGCAAGCGCGCGGAAGAGATATACGCGGCGGTGAAGGATCTGCCGATAATAGACTATCATTGTCATCTTTCCCCCAAGGAGATATTCGAGGACAGACCGTTCGACGATATCGGCGGGATATGGCTGGCGGGCGACCATTACAAGTGGAGACTCATGCGCGGTTACGGCGTCGACGAAAAGTATATTACGGGCGACGCTTCGTGGGAAGAAAAGTTTGAAAAATTCGCGGAAGCGGTCGGTTACGCTCTCGGAAATCCCGTCAAAGACTGGGTCGCGGCGGAACTCATGTTCTTCTTCGGCATAACGACTCCGCTCAATAAGGATACCGCAAAAGAGATAAGAGAAAAGGCAAACGCGGTAATAAAGGAAAAGAAGATATCCCCGCGCAAGCTGATAGAGATGGCGAACGTAGAGTATATCGCGACCACGGACGACCCCTGCGACAGTCTGGAATGGCACAAAAAGATAAGAGAGGAAGGCTCTCTCAAAGCAACCGTCGTGCCGACGTTCAGAGTGGACAATCTCGTCAACGTCACGGATACGAAATACCTCGACTATATCGCGAAGCTTTCAAAAGCGAGCGGCATGAAGATAAGAAACCTCGACGAATTCGAAAAGGCGGTACAGAACAGACTGGACTTCTTCGTAAGCAACGGCTGCAAGTTTTCGGATATCGGCGTGCCCGGCTTCCCGTCTTCAGTTGCCGATTACGTCGACGCAAAGACGATCTTCTCAAGGCTTCTCGACGGAGTGCTTCTCAAAGAAGACGAAGCAGACTCTTTTAAGGGATATCTGTACGTCTTCCTTGCAGGAGAGTACGAAAAGCGCGGTATAGTAATGCAGATGCACCTTGCGGTCACGCGCAATTCCAACGAGCTGATGACAGGGCTTTGCGGCAGGGACAGCGGCTTCGATTGCGTGGGCGACGTTATTGACACGACGCGCATGACGTTTCTGTTCAATAAGATGAATAAATGCGGGCATATGCCTGAAACGATAATATACACTCTCAACCCGTCGATGTATTACACTCTCATCACTATGATAGGCGCGTTCAGAAACGTACATCTGGGCGTAAGCTGGTGGTTCTGCGATCACAAGCGCGGCATGAGAGAGACTTTCGACAGGCTCTCCGAATTGGGACATATTTGCTCCATGGTAGGCATGCTTACAGACAGCAGAAGCTTTTTGTCCTATACCAGACACGACTATTACAGACAGTGCCTTTGCGATTTCCTTGCGGACAATTCGTCCGAAAGGGACGGCGACGCTCCGACAGAGGTCGCGAAGAAACTGTGCTACTATAACGCAAAGAAACTTACGGAGGAATAATCATGGCATTTAAAATGACATTCAGATGGTACGGCGAAAACGACAAAGTCACCCTGGACGATATCAGACAGATACCGTGCGTGCAGGGCGTCGTTTCGGCTATCTACGACGTTCCCGTCGGAGAGGTATGGCCTGAAGAGAATATCGCGAGACTTAAAAAACTCGCGAACGATAAGGGGCTTACCTTCGAGGTCGTCGAAAGCGTACCCGTTCACGAGGATATAAAACTGGGCAACGCCAACGCGGCGAGACTCATCGAAAATTACAAAGAGAATGTCAGAAGACTGGGAAAGGCGGGCGTAAAGTGCATATGCTACAATTTCATGCCCGTGTTCGACTGGCTGAGAAGCAACCTCGCGAAAGAACTTCCCGACGGCTCCAACGCTCTTGCGTACGATCACGAGACCGTGCTTAAGATGAACCCGCTTACCAGCGAACTTTCGCTGCCGGGCTGGGACGCGAGCTATACCAGAGAGGGACTCAAAGAGCTTCTCGAACAGTATAAGGATATAGACGACGAAAAGCTGTGGGAAAACATGACCGTCTTCCTCAAAGAGGTCATTCCCGTTGCAGAGGAGAGCGGCATAAAGATGGCGATACACCCCGACGATCCGCCGTGGGGAATATTCGGTCTGCCGAGAGTCATTATCGACGAAAAGAACCTGAAGAGATTCTTATCCATCGTCGACAGCCCCAGCAACGGCATCACGCTGTGCACGGGTTCTTTGGGTGTAAATCCGATGAACAACCTGGTATCCATGATAAAGACCTGCAAGGGCAGAATGCCTTTCGTGCACCTCAGAAACATAAAGATAACGGGCGACCATTGCTTCGAAGAGAGCGGTCACCTCAGCGAGAAAGGAAGCCTGGATATGTACGACATTATAAAGGCGCTTTACGACGGAGGCTTCGACGGTTACGTGCGTCCCGACCACGGCAGAATGATATGGGGCGAGACGGGCAGAGCGGGCTACGGTCTGTACGACCGCGCTCTCGGCGCAATGTATCTGCAGGGCATCATCGAAGCGGTCGAAAAGAACGCTGAGAAAAAGTAATATATAAACGCGATATTTAAGAATCAATATAAAATAAGGAAGGAGAAAAGATTATGTCGGTCTACAAAGACAAAGTGGTAGTCATCACGGGCGCAGGCGGTATCCTGTGCAGTGAGATCGCAAAGGAATACGCAAAGTACGGCGCTAAGATAGCGGTGCTCGACCTCAATCTCGAAGCGGCAGAAAAAGTTGCGGCTGAGATAGTAAAGGACGGCGGCGTAGCGAAGGCTTACAAGGTCAACTGCCTCGACAAGGAGAATATGGAACAGGCGAGAGTCGAAATAAACAAAGACCTCGGCAAATGCGATCTTCTCGTAAACGGCGCGGGCGGCAACAACCCCAAGGGTACGACGACCAACGACTATTTCGATATGGCGGACGTCGAAAACCCCGACGTAAAGAGCTTCTTCGACCTCGACGGCAGCGGCGTGGATTTCGTGTTCAAGCTCAACTTCCTCGCGACCTTCCTTACCACTCAGGTCTTTGCGAAAGACATGGTCGAAAAAGGCGGCAATATCATCAATATCTCTTCGATGAACGCGTTCAGACCTCTTACCAGAATACCCGCTTACAGCGGCGCGAAAGCGGCGGTCAGCAACTTTACCCAGTGGCTTGCGGTACATTTTGCAAAGGCGGGCATAAGAGTAAACGCTATCGCTCCAGGCTTCTTCGTCACAAACCAGAACAGAGCACTTCTGTTCAACCCCGACGGCACTCCGTCGGCGCGCGCGGAAAAGATACTGCGCGGCACCCCGATGGGCAGATTCGGCGAAGCTAAAGAGCTCATGGGCACCATGCTGTGGCTTGCGGACGACGAAAAGGCTGGCTTCGTAACAGGTATAGTCGTACCTATCGACGGCGGCTTCTCCGCTTATTCGGGCGTCTGATAAAGGAAGGATACAGAGATTATGAGTACTGTTGCGGTATTGGGTCTGGGTAACAGAGGCAAGAACTACGGCGGACATCTCAACAAGCTGGAAGGCGTTAAGATAGTCAGCATCTGCGATAAATACCAGGCTAAGATAGATAAGGTAAAGAAGGCGTGGAACGTGCCCGACGACAAGTGTTTTACCGACGAGGACAAGTTCTTCGCGCAGGGTAAGATAGCCGACGTCATGGTCATAGCGACTCAGGATCGCGACCATTACGGACACGCGATAAAGGCGCTCGACCTGGGTTATAATCTGCTTCTCGAAAAGCCTGTAAGCCCCGACATTAAAGAGTGTCTGGAGATTGAAAAACTCGCCAGAGAAAAAGGACTTAAAGTCCTGGTCTGCCACGTCCTCAGATACGCCAATTACTACCGCAGGATAAAGAGCATAATAGACAGCGGCGTGCTGGGCGAGATAAAACTCATAAAACACGACGAGCACGTTTCCTGGTGGCATTTCTGTCACAGCTACGTCAGGGGCAACTGGCGCAGAGAAGAGGATACGACCCCGATGCTCCTCGCGAAATGCTGTCACGACATGGATCTTCTGTACTGGTTTGCGGGCGCTAAATGCAAGAGCTTGTCCTCTTACGGCGATCTCAGCTATTTCACGAAGGCGAACGCTCCGAAGGGCGCGGCGGCTAACTGCTTCGACTGCCCGCACAGAGATAAGTGTATTTTCGAATGCACGTACCAGTACATAGGCAGAGGGCTTAAAAAGCAAAAATATCCGTGGGGAACGTACGCGTTCTGCACGACGGGTAAAAAGGCGGATATACTCAACGCGCTCAAAAACGACGAAAGAGGAAAACTCTGGTCGAGATGCGTGTTCGGTTGCGATAACGACGTTGTGGACTGCCAGACCGTCAACATGGAGATGGAAAACGGCGTAAAGATAGTCATGACCGCCAACGCGTTCAACGAAAAAGACCACAGACATACCGAAATAAGAGGTACGAAAGGAGAACTTATCGCCGACGACAGCGGCAGCGTGATCACGCTTAAGCTTTTCGATCAGAAACCGAAGAAGATAGTCGTCAACATAATCCCCGTGATAAAGGGACATTACGGCGGCGACCAGGGCATAACGAAATCGACTGCGGATATGCTTGCGGGAAGACTGGATCCGAAATGGCAGTATACATGGATAAAGGATACCATCGAAAGTCACCGTATCGTCACAGCGGCGGAGATATCGCGCAAAAACGGCGGCAGAAAGGTCGATATGACGGAGATACCCGACATAGAATAATATGAGGAAAGTTCTGGAAGGACGATACGTACTCACGCGCAAAGATCAGAGCACGCATTATAAGATACCTTTTACCGTGCCCGAAGACGCGGAAAAAATGTTTATAAGCGTGGCTTACGAGCCCAAATACAACTACGACGAAGAGTACGGACTTGCTCTGATAAAGGAAAGCATGATGAAGCAGGCGGGAGAACCGCTGATGACGGAGGGCGAAATGCGCGCCTGCCTCCCCCTCGACAATCACCTGTCTTTCTCGCTGGACTCCCCCGAAGGAGCTGTCGGAACGGCGCACAGAGGCAACAACAAACAGAATTTCACGATATGCGCGGAAAGCGCCGAAGGCGGCTTTTATCCGTGTAAAATAGTAAAAGGAAACTGGATATTTACAGTCAGCGTGACCTGTATAATCACGGACGAAATAACCGTTTCGCTTAAAATAGAGGTCGGGAAATGAAGTATTTCAGATGCGAACTGCATACGCATACGACCTCGTCGGACGGAAAAATGACCCCAGAAGAGCTGGTAGACAGAGCTCTCGAATGCGGATACGACGCGATAGCGCTGACCGATCACAACACGGTCGCGGGCGTGGATAGGGCAGTAAAAGCGGGCAAAGAACGCGGGCTTACCGTTTTGCGCGGGATAGAGTGGACGACTTTTTGGGGACACTTTACCGTTATCGGCGGCAAAAGCGACGTGTTGTGGAGAGATATTACTCCCGATAACGTTGCAGAAAAGATAAAAAGGGCGCAGAGCCTCGGAGATATCGTCGCGATAGCTCATCCGAGGAGAATGGGATATCCTATTTGCAGCGGCTGTCATTGCGATTACGATATAGAAAAGCTGACGGGCGCCGACAATTACGAGGTCTGGTCGCATTACTATCCCAACGAGGGCGTAGCGGCGAGACAGCAGAGAGAGCAATGGTATTCCTTGCTCGGCAAAGGTCACAGGATAGCGGCGGTGTACGGTTACGACTGGCACAACCGCGACGACGTACCGCCGTCTTACGCGTACACGTACGTGGGGGCGGAGAGCGCGTCGGAAAAAGACATATTAGCGGGACTCAAAAGCGGCGCGACTTATATTACGGTCGGGGTGGAAGTCGACTGTAAGGCGGTCGTCGGCGGCAAAGAGTACGAAATAGGAAGCGTTCTTCCCGTCGGCGAAACGCAGATAAAGCTTTCGTTTGAACGGATAGAAGATTACCGCTCAGACAAACCCGCGCGCCTGACTAAGGCGGAAATAAGAACGGAAAAGGGCATTACCGTACTGCCCGCGGAGTTCGGAAAAGAAATAACGGCGAAAGTTAGTTTTTCTGAGTACTGTACGGTATCGGTATACGGAGAGAGAAAACGCGAAGAGCAGCTGCTCGCGATAACAAGCGCGTTTTACAGGGAGGAGACGGATGATAACGGCACACGGCGGCGCGCTCGGCACGGGGCGTAATTCTAAGATCTACTTTGAAAACATAAGCACTTTCAAAGCGGACGCGATAGAAGTCGACGTACACAGAAGAGGCGGCTTGCTGTATTTAAGCCACCTGCCCGCTCCGTTCTCGTATAAAAAGAAAATAACCCTGGCGCAGGCTTTCGCTTTCGCGAGGAAAAACAACGTGAAGATAAACTGCGATCTGAAAGGCAAGGGGCTGGTTGCCGACGTCATAAAGCTCGCAAAAGAGATGGAAGTGACAGATCTTCTGATATTCACGGGCTCGGTAAGGCTGACGGACAACGAAGTTCTTACAGAAGGAGAAGCGTGGGTCAACAGGATAAAAGGACTTCCTTACAAGACCAAGAACGTCGAGAAGATAAAAAAAGCGCTCGACGATACGAAAAACCCGCATTTCGCAGGACTCAATATAAATAAAATGTACGCGACGGATTCATTCCTCGCCGCCTGCAAGAAATACGATGTAAAGCTGTCGATATTCACGGTGGACAGCTATAAAGAACTCAAAAGGCTGGTTCCGATGGAGCCTGCGAACATAACGACCAATTACCCCGTCGTAGCGTCCACGATACTGTTCGAGACGCGCCAGGCGGAAAAGGAGAGCAAATGATAAGCGTTGCGGTAGTCGGCATAGGCAGAATGGGCGGAAAACACGCGTCCAATTTCTGCAAAGGAGCCGTAAAGAACGCAAAACTCGTCGCGGTATGCGATATTGACGGAAAGGTGCTTGAAGCTTTTAAGGCAAAGCACCCGAACGTTGCGGTTTACTCCGATTACGACAAAATGCTTTGCGAAGCAAAACCCGACGCGGTAGTCGTCGCGACTCCGCATTATTCTCATTCCGCGCTTGTGAAAAAGGCGCTTGAAAAGGGGATAAGCGTGCTGGTCGAAAAGCCGATAACCGTTACCGTAAAGGACGCGAATTCTGTTATAGAAGTCGCGAAAGCGCACCCCGAAGCGGTATTCGCGATAATGTACAATCAGCGCAGCAACAGCATATACGCGCGGGCGAAAAAGATAATCGAAAGCGGAAAGTTGGGCGATCTGCAAAGAGCGTCTTTCACCGTGACGGACTGGTACAGAACGCAGTACTATTACAATATGGGCGGCTGGCGCGCCAGCTGGTCGGGCGAAGGCGGCGGCACTCTGATAAACCAGTGCGTACACCAGATAGATATCCTTCAATGGCTTCTCGGCATGCCCGAAAAGATAATTTCAAGGTGCAAGACGGAAGGCAGAAAGATTACTACCGAAAACGACGTGACCGCGCTTTTCCTTTATAAGAATTACGACTGCGTATTTACCGCGTCGACGCACGAGCTCCCGGGAGAGAACAGACTGGTGATAGTCGGCTCAAAGGGCACGATGACGATAACAAGGCACAAAGCGGTGATAAAGTACCTTAAAATGGACGAAAAAGAGGTAAACGCGAGGGCGAAAAGGGATTACGGCAACCGCGCAGACAAGAAATATACTAAAAAGTATATGTTCTACGGTCTGAAAAACTATATCACGGACGGTCTGTACGGTCAGCAGTGCAACATCCTGCGCGACTTTGCGGCGGCGGTCGAAAGCAAAGATCCGTCTTTGCTCAGAGCGCGAGGAGAAGAAGGCGTAAACGCGCTCAACATAATCAACGCGATAAATATGTCGGCGTGGAAGGGTAAAGAAGTGAAAGTTCCCGTCGACCCCGAAGAATACGAAAAAATGCTCGCGGAAAAAATCGACAGCGAGAAAAAGATAAAGTAAATGCCGGCGAGGAGGATATACATTTATGGCAAACATCAAGATCTCAGGCTTCTATGACGAAGTCAGTTCAAATCTCGACGAACAGATAAAGCTGATCAAAGAGTACGGCGAAAGCTACCTGTGCCCCAGAGTCGTGGACGGCAAGAATATCGCCAATTATACCGAACAGGAGTTCAGAAGCACTATAAAGCCGCGCCTGGACAACGCGGGCATCAAATTCTCCTCTATCGGTTCCCCGATAGGCAAGATAGGTCTTTACGACGACGAGGCTTACGAATCTCAGCTCAAAAAGCTCAAAGAACTGGTAAAGATCTGCAAGGATATGGACTGCAAGTACATAAGAATGTTCTCCTTCAGAGTAAAGGCGAGCGGAAATTACGACGAGTATTTCCCCGAAGTCGTCAAGAAGCTGCGCGGTTTCCTCAAAGTAGTTGAGGGTACCGACGTCATCCTTCTGCACGAAAACGAAAAGAGAATATACGGCGACACCCCCGAAAGATGTCTGCAGCTTTATAAAGAGATAAATCATCCTCAGTTTAAACTGGCGTTCGACGCGTCCAACTTCATCCAGTGCGGCGTCAACGTACCCAAAGCTTACGAAATGCTCAAGGATTACGTCGTTTACTATCATATCAAGGATTGCTCGCCCGAGAAGGTGGAAGTTCCCGTCGGTCTCGGACTGGGCAACTACAAAGAGATGATAAAAGACCTCATCGTAAACCGCAATTACGAAGGCTTTATGACCCTTGAACCGCATACAGGCAAGTACGCGGATCACAAGAAGCTGTTCTATATCTTCGGCTGGTTCACCTGGATGCTTCCTTACGTGGGGAACTGGAACAAGGTGTTCAAGCGCATCAACGCGGCAAAGGGCATTTCTCCGATGCAGAGCGTTACCAGAAAGGACATCTTCACATGGCAGTATAAGGGACTCAAAGAAATAATCGACGAAGTGGAAAAGGAGAATAAATAATGGATAAGGTCAGATACGGTATCATAGGTATCGGCAAACAGGGAAGCAACTACGCTAAGAGACTTTTCAAAGGCATGGACAAGAACGGTCAGCTGGTCGCGGTATGCGATATTTCGGAAGACCGCAGAAAGTGGGCTGAAACGGCTCTCCCCGGCGTAAAGATCTTCAGCGATTACAAGGAAATGCTGGCAAGCAAACTCGTCGACGCAGTCATTATCGACACTCCTCACTACGCGCATCCGACCATCGCTATCGACGCTCTCAAAGCGGGTCTCAACGTGCTTTGCGACAAGCCCGCGGGTGTTTATACGAAGGCGGTAAGAGAAGCGGCTGAGTTCGGAAAGACAAAGCCGGAGCTCAAGTTCGGTCTGCTTTACAATCAGCGCACGAACAAAGTCTATAAAAAGGCTAAAGAGATCATCGAAAGCGGAAGGCTGGGTAATCTCAAACGCATAGTATGGATAATCACCAACTGGTACCGTCCGCAGGCTTACTACGACCAGGGCGGATGGAGAGGTACCTGGGCGGGCGAAGGCGGCGGCGTTCTCATCAATCAGGATCCGCATCAGCTCGACCTCTTCACATGGCTTGCGGGCATTCCGATAAAGAAGGTATGGAGCAACGCAAAGACGGTTGGAAGAAAGATAAACGTCGAAAACGACGTCACCGCGGTATGCGAATTCGAGAACGGCGCTACGGGCGTGTTCATCACTTCGACTCACGACGCTCCAGGAACAAACAGACTTGAAATAACGGGCGACGGCGGAAAGATAGTCATCGAGGGCAGCAACGACGTCAGCATGAAGCTGAAGTTTACCGAAAACAGCGTGCCCGAACCCGAATTTTCAAAGACGAACAAAGTGTTCATGGGCAAGATACCCAACAAGGTGTCCAAGTACAAACTGGGTCTCGTCGATATAATCAAGGGCATCATAGAACAGCAGCATATCGTCGTCATCCGCAATTTCTCAGAAGTCGTTCTCGGCAAGACGGACAAGCTGGTCGCTCCTTACGCGGACGGTCTCAACGGACTGGGCTTCTCCAACGCGATACACCTTTCCGCATGGACGGGCAAAGAGGTCGTTTATCCTTACGACGAAGATCTCTATATCAAAGAGCTCGACAAGAGGATAGAAGAAGAAAAGAATTCAGGCGTAAAGTAAGCTTAAAGGGAAGGATAAATCATGGAATACAAACTCAAAGGCGGTAAGATAATCACGACGGGTAAAATGCACGAAAGAGCGTTTTACGACGTCAGCAACAACCGCATAACGGCACAGTTCGACGGCAGAGGCGGAATATCCAAATACGCCGTGATGAACAAGTTCTCCGTGTTTACCAATTACTATTCTCTCTATACGGTGGACGGCGTTCCTTTCGACTATATGGAAGACAAGGTCGTTACGATGGAGGGCAAGAGACAGATAACCAAAATCGAACACGAGAAATGCAAGCTGACGATAACGCAGTTTCTCGACAACGAGAGCAACGCTATCTACGTTGAGACTGCGGTCGAAGCTAAATGCGACCTGACTTTCGACAATACCGTCAACTTCGGTATAAACTACGAAAGCTACGTTCAGCAGCTGCTTGCCAACAGGCTCAGTCCCAAGACGATAGCTACCGTGCTGACGGGCTTTATAAAGAGTAAAAAGAACGGTCTTACGTTCGTCGGAGACAGCGCGAAGCTGCACGGCGACGTGCTCGGCGACTTCTATCTCGACTTCGCGATAAGCGAAGGCGCTCAGGCGGGCGAGGCTGAAAGAGGTTTCCACAATCAGTTCAGCTACGGCGCGAAACTGCGCGCGGGAGAGCTGAGAAAATTCAGATACGTCGTAAGCGCGGGCACGAGAAACGATTTCACGTTCTGCGACGTCATGCAGGCGCTGAACAATTTCGACGACGCGATGAAAGAGGCTCAGAAGTATATCGACGATCTGGGGTGTCCCGATTGCGTTAAGGGCGACGATTTCATGGAAACTTACTATAAGTCGCTTCTCAATTGCAGTATCTCCAACTATAAGGAGCTGGGCAAGTTCAAGGGCTTCCTTGCGGGCATCGTTTATCAGTTCCCCGCGAGAACTTATTACCGCGACGCTTACTGGACGGTGCTTTCCGTGCTTCCCGTAAGACCCAATCTCGTACGCAACGAGATAGTCACTCTCGCCAACGGCATAAACAAGAAAGGCGAGTGCCCGAGCGCGGTCAAGTTCAATTTCAAGAATTACTGGGGCAACCATTACGATTCGCCGTCCTTCTTCGTAGCGATGATATACGATTACGTCGTACATACGGGCGATCTCAGCGTGCTTAAGGAAGAATGCGCGTGCGGTACGATAATAGAAGCGGCTAAACTCGTCCTCGACAGACTGGAAGAGGAAACGGACTCAACGGGGCTTCTCGTCAAGGGCGGAGAGTACAACCGCCGCGACTGGTGCGACAACGTTTTCAGAAGCACTTACGTCACTTACGACGAGGCGCTTTACGCCCGCGCTCTGTTCGCGATGAGCGAGCTTTCCGACGCGTGCGGCATGGACGGCAACGCGTATTACGCTAAATACGTAAAGGTAAAGAAGGCGATAAACGACCTTTTGTGGGACGAAGAAAAGGGCTATTACGTCAACTACAAGAGCAAGGACTTCACTGAGGACAACCTGTCTATCGATACCGTCGTCGCGGTGCTTTTCGGCATAGCGGACGAGGAGAGATCGAAGCGCGTTCTCAAGAATATGGAGAAAATGCTCGAATCCAAAAACAACAAGGAGCAGAGGGCGGGCGACTTCGGCACTCTCAGCGTATATCCGTTCTATAAGAACACGAAGGATATCGTTCAGAAATCCTCGCTTCCTTACTACTACCACAACGGCGGCGACTGGCCGTACCTTTCGTGCGTTTACGCGTATGCGAAACTCATGTACGGCATGGAGTACAAGTATCCGCTCACGAGATGGTTCGAATACAACCTCGACCAGGGCAACTATACCCCTGTCGAATTCTTCAGCCCGATACACCCGCAAGGCTCTCTGCTTCAGGCATGGTCGAGCACGGGCGCGTTCGTACTCTCTTACAGCGACGGCAATTTCTTCCGCAAACAACTCGGCGACAAGCGCGTTAAGTGATAAGGGAAGACAAAAGACAAAAACGCCGAAAGGCGTCTCAATAAACAAAAAAATAAATTTTGGGAGGTTATGAGGTGGAAGACACGACAAACACCATCGATCAGGCAGGCGTTACCCCCGGTGACCCTGTCGAAGAGGAAGTTCTGAGCGCTGAAGATCAAAAGCTCATCAATCAGAAATTCCTTAAGCCCAGAGATTACGTGCTTTTCTCGCTGGCAAGATTCGCAAGCAGTGCGGTCACGGGTCTCGTACAGGGTTATTTGTTGTTCTATTACACTGCGTGTATGGGAATTCCTCCTACGGCGGTAGGTACCATGTTCCTTATCACGAAGATTTTCGACGGTCTCAACGACCCCGTTATGGGCATTATCGTTGACAGAACACGTACCAGATGGGGTAAAATGCGCCCGTATCTGCTTTTCGGTGCCGTACCATGGGCGATAGTTACGATATTGTTGTTTATGCCGATATCCAATTGGAGCAGTGTAGGCAAGATAGTGTGGATGTACATAACGTATATCATGTACGATATTACCGGCACTATAGTAGGCGTCCCTCTTGACGGTATGCCGGCGGTCGCTTCTCCGAATATGGACGAACGTTCGAAAATCATTTCTATCAGCCGTATCCTCGGTTCGATAGGCGAACAGTCCGCGCTTGTGCTTATTTCGATAGGACTTATTCTTACCAACGACGATTACGCCAACACGTATTTCATCGTTGCTATCATCATCGGCATTCTCGGACCTCTGTTCATGGTTCTCGGCGGTATAAGAGTAAAGGAAAGATGCGAACCGACTGAAACCACGCCGAGTCTTATTGAAGGCTTTAAATATCTGTTCAAGAACAAACCGTTCCTGCTGTTGATATTGTCCAACCTTCTTACCTTCTTCAGAAACCTGGTCAGCGCGGCGATAATGTACGTTGTTGCATACATTTACAGCAACGGATCGTTGCAGATAGCTTTCGCGCTCCCCGGTGCGATAGCCTCCATGATAGGTATGTTGTTTGCGCCCAGACTGAAGAGGATGATGGACTCGAAGAAATTGTTTATCTTCGCTACGGTATGGCATTCGGCGGCGCTTGCGGTCATATTCTTCATCTACATAATAGGCGGAACCAACTGGATACTCATCGCGGCTCTGATGTTCTTCGCGATGCTCCCCGTAGGCGTGCTCAACGTCGTACCCCACCTTATGGCAACGGATACGCTCGACTACTGGGAAGACAAGTGCGGCGAACGTCTCGAAGGCATTACCTTCTCGCTGATGAGCCTGAGAAGTAAAGTTTCTTCCGGATTCAAGGATTACTTCCTGTCCTGGCTGCTTGCGTTCTTCCTGTTCTCGCAGCCGCTGTCCTTCCTGTCGGATCACAAGCCCGAACAGACAGAGTTCACAAAGCTGGGATTGTTCATGATCTTTACGATAATCCCTGCGATAACAAACCTCGTTTCTATCGTTCCGATGCTGTTCTACAACCTGTCGGGTAAGAAGATGGCTCAGATCGAAGCGAGACTCGCTCACAAGAGAAAGCAGGAGTATGAAGCGAAAATGGCGGCAGAAGGCGCTGCTCTTGACGGAGAAGCGGGTTCTGAACGCTATATGAGCGACGTCGTGATCGATGAGATCTCGAAATCCGAGGCAGAGCAAAAGGAGGAATAACGCTATGAAAAAAAGATATATGTCAATATTCGCGATAGCGGTTGTTGCCGTCATTCTTTGCACGGTGTTCATGGGCTGTACTCAGAGCGAAGAGGATTATTATAACGATATCGCTGAAGACGTCGCTAAATTCAACGAAAAGTACGACGATATCCTCGCAAATCTCAACAAAGCTAATTTCTCCGTTACGTTCAGCTTTAACACGCATTACAATGCGGCTCTCACGAGAGGAAGCAGCGACAGTAAGGGTTGGGACAGCTTTGAAAACGCATACAATGATTTTTACGATTCTATAGGGAAACAAGATCCCAATATCTTCGACAATATTTTCGGTACAAAGACCGATGCGCAGAAGGCTATTGACGACCTTGGAATTCAGACCAACGCATGGATGGATTCGTATACCGAAGTTACTTACATGCAGAACGGCAGCAAGAATTTTTATCTTAAGATCGTTACCTATCCTTCGATCTGGGAGAACTATTACGATTCGTTCACGGAGGCTCTCGAAGATCCGTCCGTTCTTAGCGCGGGTCTCAGCGGAGACAGCGATAAGATCATGTGGCAGACCGTAGACGAGACGATCAAGAACAAGAGCGAATACGTTCTCAAAGTCGAAAACGGCGTCTATAACGGCGTTGAGTATGACGGCATCGAAGAGTTGTCCGCCATCGTAGGCATCGTTACGGGTGAAATGCCTGTGGACGACTGCTATACGTTCACCAACGGCAACAAGATCTATACCCACGTTATGCAGGCTCAGTATATCACCGCTTACAAACTGGGAGAACAGGGAGACGTATCCTTCGGTGAGATCGCAGCTCCTGAATACGGTACCGAAGAGTGGAAAGAATTCCTGGCTTCGTTCCCTGAGACCATCAAGTCATGGAATCTCAAAGCTGAGGAGATTTTCAGAAACAATCTGCTCGGTATGAGCGAAGATCTCCGCGTAGGCAGATCTGAAAACGTTGACGGTAAGTACTGGAGCGGTTTCGGAGAAGATATCGTTTACAACTGGGAAAACGTAGGCGCGTTGAAGATAACCCGTTATACCTACAACTACAGCAAGAGCAAATCCAGACTCGATCAGATAGACTTCTATACCGAATACGTAAAGCCGTACTATACTGAGAAGAGCGCCGCGGATACGACTCTGGAGCTGAAAGGCGACGTTTATTACAACTCTCACATCGTTGCGGATTTCGTTTACTCTGACAGTGCGATAACTTTCCCCCAATGACCTGAAAGACATTAAAAAGACTAAGGAGCGTATATCGCTCCTTCTTTTTTTATGTTTTTGCGTCAGCAAAGGATAATCTTATTGATTTTAGGCTTAAATGGTTTATAATGATATTGAAATTTCTGCATGAACTAAACATGAAGGAGAAAAATGAAAAACGTTATTTTCAATATTGACGGTATGAGCTGCGTAGTGTGCAGCGGCAGTTGCAAAAAAGCGCTTTTAGCCCTGGACGGAGTAAAGCGCGCCGACGTCAATTTCGCCAGCGGAAAAGCGGTCGTCGAATACGACGATAAAAAGCTGACTGAAGACGACCTCGCCGCCGCTGTGATAAAGGCGGGATATACGCCGCGTTTCGAAAAGAAAAAGGAAGAGAAAAAAGGTTTTGATAAAGACCTTGCGGTTACGCTGGTAAGGGTAGTCCTCGCCGCGGCGCTTTTGCTGTGGTCTATGCTTCCTATGATTGGAGTGCCTTATCCGTCCGCTATTTCTCCCGAAGGCAATCCTTTCGTATACGCTTTGGTTCAGATAATCCTTTGCGTGCCCGTAATGGCTCTCAGCTACAAGATCTATCTGCGCGGTTACCGCAATCTCTTTAAGCTGGATCCCAATATGGATTCTCTCGTCGCGGTCAGCACTACGGCGGCGTTCGTTTACAGCGTATACGGATTCGCGCTTATATGCGGCGGCGACGCGCACGCGGCGCACAACCTTTATTTCGAATCGGCGGCGGTCATACTCGCGCTGATATCTCTGGGAAAATATCTCGAACACCGCGCTCTGAAAAAGACGGGTAAAGCTATCGAAGAACTGACGAGTCTCGCCCCCGATTTCGCTTTGGTCTTAAGGGACGGAGAATTCGTACGCATACCGTCGGCAGAGGTGGTCGCGGGAGATACCGTAAGAGTTGCGGCGGGCGAAAGTTTTTGCGCAGACGGAGTGATAACAAAGGGCTCTTCCGCGGTGCAGGAAAGCATGATAACGGGCGAAAGTCTGCCTGTCGACAAGACGGTGGGCGACAGCGTTATAGGCGGAACCGTGAACGGCAACGGCGTTATAGAGTTCAAAGCTACGGGAGTAGGCGCGGACACTATGCTGTCTAAGATAATAACTCTGGTAGAAAACGCGCAGAATTCGCGCGCGCCGATAGCAAAACTCGCGGATAAAGTCGCTAAAGTTTTCGTGCCCGCGGTCATGGCGATAGCCGTTATAGCGAGC
Source organism: Candidatus Ornithoclostridium faecavium (assembly GCA_018714045.1). Lineage (GTDB taxonomy): Bacteria > Bacillota > Clostridia > Christensenellales > UBA3700 > Ornithoclostridium > Ornithoclostridium faecavium. Next base: position 28,258 of record DVNX01000089.1, on the reverse strand, counting down.
GTCGCGTGGGCTGTCGCGGGGCAGGATTCCGCTTTCGTCATAAAGATATTCGTATCCGTGCTTACGATAGCTTGTCCGTGCGCGCTGGGGTTAGCGACACCGACGGCTATAATAACGGGAAGCGGCAGCGGCGCGAAACTGGGGATACTTTTCAAAAACGCGGAAGCGCTCGAACGTACTTCAAAGGTGAACGCGGTCGTGTTCGATAAGACAGGCACGATAACGGAGGGCGTGCCGAGGGTCGTTAAAATTTATTCGGTCGACGGTGACGAAGACGCGCTGTTATCGTTGTGCGCTTGTGTAGAAAGCGTAAGCGAACATCCGCTTGCTAAGGCTGTTACAGACCGCGCTAAAGAAGCGGGGCTTGAAATAAAGACGGCAGAAAAAGTCGAAAATCTCAGCGGATACGGATTGAAGGCTACTGTAAACGGAAACGCCGTGCTTTGCGGAAAGAGCGCGCTTCTGACAGAGAACGGAGCGGATATAAAAGTTATAGAAAGTTATCTTAAAGACTGCTACGACAACGGTTACAGCGTTATAGCCGTAGCGGAAAACGGAATAGCGAAAGGCTGCATCGCGCTTGCCGACGGAGTCAAACAGAATGCGGCTGAAGCGGTGCAGGCTCTGAAAAAAGACGGGATAAAAACGGTCATGCTTACGGGCGACAACGCAAAAGCGGCGGCTTATATCGCGGCGCAGGTCGGCATAGACGAGGTGATAAGCGAAGTTCTTCCCGAAGGAAAAGCGGACAAGATAAAACAGCTGAAAGAAGGCGGCGCCCGCGTAGCTATGGTCGGGGACGGCATAAACGACGCTCCCGCGCTTACAGAGGCGGACGTAGGCATTGCGGTCGGAGAGGGAAGCGACGTGGCTATCGAAAGCTCGGACGTCGTGCTCGTCGGCGGAGACGTCCGCGCAGTTGCCGACGCCGTAGAGCTGGGCAGGGCGACTTTAAGAAACGTAAAGGAAAACCTGTTCTGGGCATTTATATACAACATTCTGGGGATACCGTTCGCATGCGGCGTGGTTTACGCTTTGGGCGGAGCTCTTCTCAATCCGATGATAGCGGGGCTTGCGATGAGCTGTTCGTCGGTATGCGTCGTGTTGAACGCGCTCAGACTTGCGTATTTTAAACCAAAACGCTTGAAAAATGCGGCGAAAAATGAGATAATAGACGAAAAAGAACAAAACGGCGGGTCGGTCTGCTCGGCAGGCTGTCCGCTTGAAAAGGATAGCGTTATGAAAAACGAAATAAAAGTAAACGGTATGATGTGCGCTCATTGCGAAGCGAGAGTTACAAAGGCGGTCACGGCGCTCGACGGCGTTAAAAGCTGCGTTGCCAGCGCGGCAGAAGGCACGGTAAAAGTCGAATACGACGAAAGCAAAGTCAGCATTCAGGCGATAAAAGACGCGATAAAAGCTCAGGATTACGAGGTGCTGGACTGATGTTTGAAAAGATAAAGACGATAATGAGTTCTGAAGAACTCAAAGCTCTCGTTCCCGTCAGCGCGGAAATAGCAAAGATAAAAGCCGAGCGCGACAAAGCCGTCATGGACATAATCGCAGGAAGAGACAAACGTTTGCTGATCATAGTAGGTCCGTGCTCCGCGGACAACGAAACGGCGGTATGCGATTACGTATCCCGCTTGGCAAAACTGGCGGACGAGATAAAGGACAAGATTTTTATAGTGCCCAGGATATATACTAACAAGCCGCGCACTAAGGGCGAAGGGTATAAGGGCATTATGCACAACCCCGATCCGCATAAGATGGAGACGGACATACAGGCGGGCATAATCGCACTGAGAAAGATGCATTTGAGGGCTATATCCGAAAGCGGTCTTTCGTCTGCTGACGAAATGCTTTATCCCGAAAACCACGTGTATCTCGACGACCTTCTGACTTACGTTGCTGTCGGTGCGCGTTCTTCTGAAAACCAGCAGCACAGATTGGTGGCAAGCGGCGTCGATATCCCCGTCGGAATAAAGAACCCGATGAACGGAAGCATGCCCGTGACTCTCAATTCGATATACGCGGCGCAGATACCGAGCGAATTCAAATACCGCACCTGTCAGGTGAGGACGCAGGGCAATCCCTACGCGCACGCGATACTGCGCGGAAGCGTGGACGTCTACGGCAATAATATCCCCAACTATCATTACGAGGATCTTATCCGTTTTCACGACATGTATCTCGCGCAGAATCTTAAGAACCCCGCGGTCATCGTGGACAGCAACCACAGCAACAGCGGCAAGAATTATTTAGAACAGATAAGGATAGTAAAAGAGGTCGTGGACAATATAAGACATTGCGACAAGATACGTTCTCTCGTCAAAGGCTTCCTTATCGAAAGCTATATAGAGGACGGCGCTCAGCAACCTGGCGGCGACGAGTACGGAAAGTCGATAACCGATCCGTGCCTGGGCTGGGAAAAGACTAAAGACCTGCTTTTAAAGGTGGCTGACAAACTTTAAAAAACAAATAAATGACTATCGATATGTAGGTTAAGAAAAAACGGCGGGAAACCGCCGTTTTGCTTTTTCTGATACCGTTCGGGTATTTGTCGATACCGTTTAAACTTTTTGAGTGGATTTTGATTTGCGGAGAGATCTGCGCAAATCAAAGCTCTTCGACGATCTCCGCGACGTAAACGTCGTGATAATCTTTCTGCGGATACCATTTTTCAATGTTGCTCTTGTCGATGAAATTCTCCTCTTTAAGGGTACCGCGATACATTTTTCTGCATACAAGGGTAAGACTCGCTTCTTTGAATACGGGCGCGCCGTCCTTGTCCGTGACGGTAAGTCCGCTTTTTGCCATCTTGTCCTCGTCTTTACCCGATACTTTGCCCATATAGCCCAGCATCTTTTTGTGAGAGTCGTCAAAGAAGGAAAGGGTGAATTTTGCCGCTTCGTCAACGAAACGCTTTGTGTATCTCTGCGGGCGGATGAATACGAAAGCGACCTTCTTTCCCCAAAGCACGCCCATGCCGCCCCACGAAGCGGTCATCGCATTGGTCTTTCCGCTTTTGTCCGTCGCGGCGACCAGCATCCATCTGTCTCCTATAAGCGAAAATACGCTTTCTTTGAGCATATCGTTTTTATCCATGATTTATTTACCTCCGAAATCAATTATATCGCGTTTTTGTCTTAAAATCAAGCGACACGATAAAGCGGGTGGAATCGCCGCGTCTGATAAAAAAGAGAAAAATCCGTCGTAAAATCAGAAAAAGCACACGCGTTCCGAGTATATAGGTTGGAGGAGGAAAAGTATGAAAAGACTTGTCTTGGCGATATCCGTGTTTTTACTGTTTGCCGCGGGGCTTGTCTCTGTGTTTCGGGGGAGCACATTGGCTACGGAGCCTATGCCCGACTATACGGTAAAGGGAAGGACGACCAAAGGACTTGTAAATTTCGACGTCGACGGCGGTTACCGTCGTCAACTGCGGACTACTGAAGATAAAAAACAAGAAAGGAAAAGATGGTCTGCGCATTAAAGAAGAAGAGGTAAAATAAGAGGGTATTGCCGTTTGCCCTTACATATGGTAAACTGAAAAAAGAAAGCGTGAAACGGGCAGACGGAAAGTATATAACAGGAGGACGAACCTATGAAGAAGAAATTATTCGTTATCGCGGCACTCGTCGTATTGATCGTAACCGCGCTTTGCGCTATGCCTGTCGTTTCGGCGAATTCCGCTCAGAGATACTGGTTCGGCACTACGGGGCAGGGGGCGGTCATCGTCGGAGAGCAGATACCTCTTACCGTAAAGTCCGAACGCATAGTTTTCGACGTGCAGCAATTCCCGTTTACATATTACGGCAGCGGAGACGAAGAAGAGTTTAAGAATTACAACGCTTCGGTTACCGCCGTTTACGAATTCGAAAATCCCGCAGATTACGACGTTACGGCAAGACTTGCTTTCCCTTACGGAACGATGCCGTCCTATCTTAACGGAGATTACGATACTTCTTCGCGTTACGGCGTTAAGGTTAACGGGGAAGATGCGGATGTCGTAAAAAGATATACTTACGTCGGTACGGGCAACTGGTTGGACAGCTATGAGAACGGAACGGCGGTCGGCAGGCTGCTCGACGAGAAAAAAAGCGCGGGCGGTATCGATAAAAACTCAAAAGTCGTAAAGTATACCTATAAGGTAGGAGGAACAGAGTACAACGGCTTTACCGCACACGTAGAGGCGGCAAAAGAGAAAGGACAGTATCTTTTTTGCGACGCCACCTCGATATCGGAAGATCTTGAAAAGATATCTTACGGACAATCGCTGTATAACGGCGCGAATTTCGTGTTCTGGTCGGTATTCGGCGGCGAAGAGCCTCAGTTCGAACTGTATGCGACAAAGGGAGGCAGAGAGGGAAAAAAGATACAGTGCGACTTTACCCTTGCAAAAAAAGAGGAGATGACTCTCGAAGAATACGCTGAATCCGTATATGCTCTCGACGACGACAGCGAAAGCGCGCACGTCGACTGGTTTAATCTTATATCCGACAGCATTGTAAACGGCTATTTTGAATATCAACATCGCACTCCTTTTTACAATATCGACTTATTCGTGTCTGAAAAGATAATGCATTGGATGGAATATACGCTCGAAATACCTGCGAAGGGCGTCGCGACCAACAGCGTGACCGCGCCGCTTTTCCCCGATATCGACAACGGCTGGGAACCGTCGGTATATACATACGGATACCTCTTGTCTCCCGCCGCTGACTGGGCGGATTTCGGCACTCTCGACATTGAGATCAACACTCCGTTCAAAATTGTAGGAACGGCAAAAAACCTTTTTGAAAAGACGGATACGGGATATAAGGCGCATTTCGACTCTCTTCCCGACGGGGAACTGACTTTTGAGCTCTGCGAAAGCGAAAATCCCGTAAAGGACAATTCGGGTTATTTAGAGGACTTGCTTTTATATCTCTGCATATTCGGGTTTCCCGTGCTGGGATTTACAGAGCTTGTGCTGATGATAACGTTCGCCTGCATAGGGGCAAACAGAAAGAATAAGACGGCTTCAAAAACTGAACGCGCTGAAAATACGCTTCGTGCCGCAGGACAGGGCTTTATCGGGTGCGTTGCGGCAAGTTCTACGCTTATACTGGGAGTAGTTTCGATACTCGCGGGAGTCGGCGGCATTGCGGGCGCGATCACGGTAATTATCCTTTCGGTGCTTTTCTCTGCGGCGGTGACGGTTGCGACCGTATTGCTTTGCAGAAACAATAAATACAAGCCTCACGGAAAAAACGGCTCGGATTTTGCAGAAGTCGTTTCAGAAGATACTGACGAAAAAGAGAAAACAGAAAACGTGGAATAAACCGAAAACTGCGGATAATGTTTAAGATCTGATTTTACGAAAACACTGAAACCGTTTTATCCATAATATTCCGATATTATCTGTTTGCGGAGCGGCGACGCTCCGCATTTTTTTAAATCGGCAGATAACGGCCGTTGATTGAGATGCGGTCGGATCGCGGCAATTCCCGCAAGTTTTGTTTAAAATAAAATATGCTTGCCGTAGTGATATATTCAAAAAGTAAACCGAAATTTTATTGACGCTTTGTCGGGCGCTCCTACGTATCAAACCGCGGCAAACTGTTAATAAAAGAAACATAACGGGTAAAACGGCATAAACTGATAGTAAAGCCGTTTTCGGAGGGAAACAATGAAACTGATAGACGAAAAGACAACTTACATTTCGTCCGAGGCGAAGATCGCGGAAAGCGCGGTGATCTATCCCAACAATACTATACTGGGAGAGACCGTCATCGGAGAAAACACGGTCATTATGCCCAACTGCATAATAGACAACTGTAAAATAGGAAGCAACGTAAAGATAACCGCCAGCGTCATGGAAGGAGCGACGATAGCGGACGGCGCGACGGTAGGACCTTTCGCGTATCTGAGAAAGGGATCGGACGTCGGCAGAGAGTGCAGGGTCGGAGACTTTGTAGAGATCAAAAACGCAAAAATCGGAGACGGTACTAAGGTCGCTCATCTGACATACGTAGGAGATTGCGAGCTGGGCGAAAAGTGCAACATAGGTTGCGGCGTCGTATTCGTCAATTACGACGGCAAGAAGAAGCACCGCACTACGGTAGGCGATCATTGCTTTATAGGCAGCAACTGCAACGTCATAGCGCCCGTGGATATCGCGGACGGCAGCTATATCGCGGCGGGCACGACGGTCACGGAAAGCACGCCCGCGGACAGCCTCGTGGTAGGCAGAGCGCGTCAGGTGGTAAAAGAAGGACGCGGTAAAGGAAGATTTTAAGGAGTAGCTTATGTATTTCGGAACAGACGGTATAAGAGGAATAGCAAATCTCGATCTGACGTGCCCGCTCGCGCTCAGCGTGGGTAACGCTCTGGCGAGTTTAAAGAAAAATTGCCGCGTACTCATCGGCATGGATACGCGCGTGTCTGGAGATATGCTTCTTCACGCGGTCGCGACGGGAGTTATGCAGGGCGGCGGAGACGTGCTCGACGTAGGGGTAATGCCTACCGCGGGCATAGCGTATCTTACGCGTTTCTATAAAGCGGATTACGGCGTCGTGATGAGCGCGTCGCACAATCCAGCAGAATACAACGGCATAAAGGTGTTCGACGCTGACGGTTACAAGCTGGGCGACAAGAGAGAAAGAGACCTGGAGCTCAGAATGGCAAACCCTCATATAGTCAGGTCTATAGCGACGGGTAAGTATATGTTCATGCACGACTCGGCTGCGGACTACGTCAAATTCCTTTTGTCCAACATTGATGGGCTCAAGGGGCTCAGAGTTCTTGTCGATTGCTCAAACGGCGCGGCGGGCAGGGTCGCAAAAACAGTGTTTGAACAGGCAGGCGCAAGCGTGGTCGCGATAAACACTTCTGCGGCGGGAATAGACATCAACGAAAACGCAGGCGCTCTTTACGCGTCCAATCTCGCTCCCAAAGTCAAGGACGGCGGTTTTGACGTCGGGTTTGCTTATGACGGCGACGCGGACAGACTCATCGCGGTAGACGAAAACGGCAACGTGGTAGACGGCGATCACCTTCTCTATATCCTCGCTTGCGAAGCTCAAAGGCGCGGGCATCTGGAAACGGGAAGCGTAGTCGGCACTCACCATACGAATATGGGAGTGCAAGAAGCGCTCGAAAACAAGGGGATAAAACTCGTAAGAGCCGATATCGGCGACAAATACGTGCTTGAGCAGATGCTCAAAGACGGTTCGCCTCTCGGCGCGGAGCAGTCGGGACATATAATCCTGGGCAGACATACGACTACCGGCGACGGCATACTGGCTTCACTCGTGGTCGCGCAGATAATCGCCGATTCGGGCAAGACCCTTTCTCAGCTGGACGAAGCAAAGGGGTACGCACAGGTCAATATCAACGTGCCCGTAAGCGACAAGCTCAGGATCATCAACAGCGAGGCGGTTACGAACGAGGTCGGCAAAGTATACGAAGAGCTCGCGGGTCAGGGCAGAGTGCTTTTGCGCGCTTCGGGTACCGAACCCAAAATAAGGATCATGGTCGAATGTAAAAGCGAAAGCAAAGCAAAAACTCTCGCCAAACGTCTCGAAAGCGTCCTGAAAAGCCTTAGATGAGTAATTTTACTTAAATTTTACATTTAAGTTGTTTTTAAGTCTTGATAACTACTGAGATAAATGGTAAACTCTTATTGATATAGGAGTAATATACTCTTAATTTGATATGTGGAGGTTTGGTTATTATGAGAAAGAAGAGATTTCTGATTCTTATCGCACTCGTTCTCGTTTTTGCCATGCTCGCCGTTACGATAGTCGGTTGCCAGAAGGAAGAGGGTAAACCCTCTGACGACAACTCTACGCTCGTTCCGGACGACGGCGGAGACGACAACGGCGGTAACACGGGCGCAGGCACCGGCGGTTGGTCGGACGGCGACGTAGGATCTACCTCGGGCGGTAGTACTTACAATATTTCCGAAGCGGACGCTTACATATCCTTCGACGTAGTCGCTGAAAGCGCTGACGATATCGCGGTCTACAATTCCAAAGACGAAGCGGTCAGCGTTGAGATCAAAGCGAACGACGGCGTTTATACCGTATGGGCGCCCAACGGCGGTTACGAAAAGGGTAAGATCTACAAGATAGTTCTTTCTGACGGCGCGACTTTCGTCAAGTACGAAGGCGTCGATACGATCCGTTTCAGCATCGGCAATAATTCAAATAACATCAAGATCAATTCCGGATTCCTTTCTTACAGTGAAAAGGCGGTAGTCACCTGGGGCAGCGAAAGCACCGACGGCTACGGCGTCACCACCGGTACGATGAATCTTCAGACGAACGCGAGCACCGAAATGCCCGCAGGCACGATCTATCTTATCGAAATGAACGACGGAAGCCAGGCGGCTTATAAGGTCGTCAAGTCGGCAAGCGCTACCAACGGCGTTTATTTCGTTGAGTACGTTAAGCCCGACCTTTCCGAAGTTTTCGAAGAATTCGAATACAGCGCTACCAGCAAACTTACCGCTGACAGCAACGTGGATTTCGATTATATGAACGGCGTTGAGACCCTGAACAACAGCGAACTTGCGATGAGCATCTTCTCTATGTTCGGCTCTAAGCCCGAGTTCGATATTTCCGTTCCCGAATTCGATCAGGACGGACATGTGGTCGTTGATATCACGATCACCGTTCCCAACGTCGTTACCGTTGAGGGATACGCTTCCAGCGATCTCGTCATCACGGTTCACAACGTTATGGACGTCAGCGCGAACGCTAATATCAATAAAGAGACCGTAGCTGAGGAGTTCTCTCTCAAAGCTACCGTAAATAACGACATAACCACGACCGTTACCCTCGGTGCTGACGGCGGTTATACCGGCGCGGTCAACGTTCCCGAACTTATGGATAAGCTCGTTGAGCTCGCTAACGAGAGCAGAGACGACGCTACCGCTATCCCGCTCTTCAAGTGGACGGTTCCCATCGCTAACGGCGTTGCTTCCATTACATACAATGCAGACCTTATGTTCAGGTTCAGCGTAGCAGGCGATATCAACGCTTCCGCTCACGCTCAGCTCGATTACGAAGTCGGCGTTATGTATACCAAGGCTGACGGCATCGACGCTTATGCGAACGAACTCGAAGGAAACGGCTTTGACGACGTTCAGGTCTCTCTCGGCGGTCAGGCTGAACTCAAAGTCGGTCTCAGACAGGATCTCAGTTTTGATATCCTTGCAGGCGTTCTCGGCGTCGGCATCGAAGCGGAGATCGGCAACTACAACAGACTTTACGGTTACGGCGAATCTTCCAACCTTATAGACGAAGCTGACGACTACTTCGCAGGCGGCGTTTATTTCGAAGGCGGTTTCTACTACGACGTCAACCTCTCTTACGGCGTGAAGATAGGCAGCCTGCTCAACCTGGCTGACAAGGTGGATATCGCGGACGGCGAGATCAAGGGCTACGAAGCGGGCAACAGATATCTCGTACTCGGCGTCGGCGCTGAAGTTCAGAGCTATACGCTCAGCGCGATGAACACCAATATCCCCGCTATTTACTACAAGGAGATGTACGATCTCGTTACCAAGACCAGATATACGGAAGCGGCTTCTGCTGAAGAATTTACTTTCGAAAGCTCGAATGAGGCTCTTAAGATAGAGAACAACGTTATAAAGGTCACCAAGGACATTGAACCGACGACCGTTACCGCTACCTTTGCGGCTAATAACGACCTTAAGGTCGACGTTGCTTATAAGTTCACTCTTGCGGATCCCATTCTTGACAACGACACCATCGTTCTTAACAAGAGCGCTTATACCAAAGATGGCGCTACGCTCGAATTCGGTATCAACTACAACGGTTTCGCTAACGCTGAGACCACCGTCACCAGCGATGACGTAACTATCAGCGAGATCGAAAGAAGCGATACTAAGGCTGTCGTATCCGTTCCCGTTAAGGAACTCCTCGTTCTCGACAACGGCATGAACGAAATAGTTATGAACGTGGGCGGCAAGGCTCTGACCCTCAACCTCGACGTTCAGGGCAAGGTAGCTTGGAACCAGTTTGCTACGGGTTCTAACGCGTACAGCGTATTCACCGCTGATCAGGTCATCGACATGGTCAACAGCAGCTCCAATTTCGAAGGCGTGGTCATCACCGTGACCGACAATATCGATATGAAGGGCGCAGAGATCGCTCCGATAAGCTCGTTCAACGGCACCCTGCAGGGTAACGGCAACGCTATCACCAACTACACCGTGAACGCGTTTGCAGGCGAGAAGGCAGGTTTCATCGCTGTCAATAACGGCACCATCGACAACGTAGTGTTCGGCGGTAACGTAAACGTAGCTCTCGAAGCTTACACCGGTAATGATTATGCGGTTGCAGGTATCGCGGCTGTCAACAACGGCACGATCAGCGGCAGTGCTTACACCGGCAACGTAAACGTTTATTCTTACGGCCTTGCGGCATACGTTGAGTTTGACGTAGCTGCTATCGCGGCTCTCAATAACAGCAACTGCGACCTCACGACCAATACGGGCGCAAGCGACCTGACGAAGGTAAACGTTACCGTCAAGTTCGACCTTGCTAACGTACAGGTAAGAATAGGCGACACGACCTCTACCAGCAACGCTATCGCAAGCATTGTTGAATCTGCAACTTGCGAGAACTGCGCGAAGGGCGGTCCGTGGGCTACAAAGGTAACTATCGCTGAGTAATCGGAAATCAAACCTGATAAACAAGCGGAACAGTCGTAAGGCTGTTCCGTTTTTTTACGCAAAGTCTGCCGATATTTAAGGAATGTATTTTCGGTCGGGTTTAAAGAGGATCGGCTTTCTTATACCAGACCAGAATAATACGAACCAGGTTTAAAGCGGCAAATTTACGTAGCTACTGCGTTAAATGCCTTGATAATATGTTTAATATTACCTGCGGCATTTGCCTTGTATCAACAAAAATTTGCCGGCTTGAAACTGCAGGGCACCCTCAGGCGATGATTTTTGATGAGTGTTTTAGCGAGGCGAGTGCAGATAATATTATAATATTTTTAAGGGAGAATCGTTAAAAAACACACAAAAGGCGCGCCTCAGGGCTGGTTTGTATTATTCTGGTCTGGTATGCTGGCAAATTGAGAAATAGTCAATTGAACGGCGAGCGTTTCAACATAAATTATGACGGATACAGAAAATATCTTATTAAGCGCGGATACGCTGTTAATACGTTTAAGGGGACGGAAAGTACAGTACATTCTTACAAAACCGCATTGATGAAAATAGCCGAAATCGAGGATATGTCATTCAGTGATCTGTTCAGAGAGGTAAACAAATTGGTGATAGATTACGGAGCGAGTGGCTGTAAGAGCGATATGGGACAAAATGGCCACGGCACGTGGATAAACGCGCTTAACAGATTGAAAGAATTTAAAGATTACGTCAAATTTTATATGAAATAGAGAGGAAAAATATGTCTGCAAAGAAGAAGTGGGCAATTGCGTTATTTGTGGTTCAGGCTATTGGTGTTATTGGCGGAATTATTGGCGGAACATTTGAAGAAATAGGGATATTTTTGCTTATCGGATATTTTTTACCTGCGATTATCGGCATAATTCTGCTAATATCGGATAAAAATCAAAAAATCATTAATCACGAAAAACTTTTATATTAATTTATATCTCCGTTTTTGAAAAAGTATAAATCTGCAATTTATTTGTACAATAATCAAAAAACGGAGGTTTTTATGGACGGACAAAGTTATAAGCTGGCGTCAAAGTGCGCTAAGGGTGTGAAGATGGGCGCGACCGCGCTCGGGCATATGTCGGAATACTGCGAAGAAGGTAAGATAAAAGGCGTGATGGAAGATTACGTTGCTAAGCATATCGAACTTGCAGAGGAGATAGACTGCGCGATACGCGCACAGGGCAGGACTCCCAAAGACGTCGGAAAGATCGCAGAATGGTTTGCCGTGAAGGGCATAGAGTTCAAGTTCGCGGGAAAGCACGATACGAGCGAAGTCGCGCGCAGCGCGGTTTCGGGCGCGGACAAGGCGATAAGCATGCTGGAAAGAGATGCGAGAATGTATTCTCTCGCCAAGCCCGAGATAACAGACTTCGTGGAGCGCACTATAGAGCTCGAACGCGACTTTAAAAAGGAAATGGCTGAAGCCGAAGCAAAAGATTGATCTATTGAGCGCAGGCGCGCGTTGACAACTCTCATTCAATCCGTTATAATTAAGCTTGACTATACTGAGGAGAGATACAATGGATTGCGAGGACAACAAGAAAGAATTCTTAACTATTTTCAATAACGCCGTAAAACGTCCCGGGGCGGATAAGTTTATAGAGTGGCTGACGAAGAGCGACTTTTTCTACGCTCCCGCCAGCTCGAAATTCCACAACGCGTTCGAGGGCGGACTTTGCGAGCACAGCATAAACGTATGCAAAAGGCTGAAAATTCTGGTCGATCAGGAGAAAAAGCTGCACGCGGCTAACGATGCCATAACGTCGATAACCGACGAAAGCATAGTTATCTGCGGTCTGCTGCACGATATATGCAAGGCGAATTTCTATAAGGTAGAGTACCGCAATCAGAAGAAAAACGACGTATGGGAAAAGGTGCCGTATTTCGCTATCGACGAGGATCTTCCTTACGGTCACGGTGAAAAGTCGGTCTATATAATTAACGGATTCATGCGCCTTACCCGAGAAGAAGCCATGGCGATAAACTGGCATATGGGCGGCTTCGACACCAGGGTGAAGGGCGGCGATTACAGCATCTCTAAGGCGTACGAAAAATATCCGCTGGCGGTACTCACGCATATAGCGGACGTTATGGCTTCCTATCTCGACGAAAGGGTAGGCAATAATTGAACGGAGAGGTAACGGTATGCAGAAGACGGATATAGCGATAATAGGCGCGGGAACCGCGGGAATGAGCGCTGCGATATACGCAAAGCGCGCAGGAAAGGACGTAGTTATGCTTGAAGGCTATATGCCCGGAGGACAGATAGTCGTGACTCCCGAGGTGGACAACTATCCCGCTCTCGGCAAGGTGAGCGGATACGATTTCGCGATGGGACTTTACAACCAGGCGACGGAGCTCGGCACCGAGATGATAAGCGCGGAAGTCAAGAAAGTATCGCGTTCGGACGGCGGATTCCTTATAGAGTACGACGGCGGAGAGTTGTGGGCAAAAGCGCTTATAATCGCCACGGGCGCGAAAAATCGCAAGCTCGAAGTAAAGGACGAAGAGAAGCTTACAGGTTACGGCGTGTCCTACTGCGCGACCTGCGACGGAGCGTTTTTCAGAGGGAAAACCGTTGCTGTCGTGGGCGGCGGAAATACCGCTTTCGAGGACGCTGAAGTACTGGCTTCGATGTGCTCAAAGGTTTACCTCGTGCACAGAAGAGAGGGCTTCAGAGCAGAACCCGAAAAGGTAGCTAAGGTCAAGAATATGCCCAACGTGGAGTTCGTACTCAACGCTAAAGTCGCTTCGCTTATCGGCGGCGACAAGGTGGAAGGAGTTATTCTCGAAGATACGGTGACGGGCGAAAAGAAAGAGTTGAAACTGGACGGCGTATTCGTAGCGGTAGGACAGACCCCGTCCACAGAAATATTCGAAGGACTTGTCAGAAGAGATAAAGCAGGCTATATCGTCGCGGACGAAAGCTGCATCGCGGGCGACGGCGTGTTCGTAGCGGGCGACTGCCGTACCAAAAAGGTCAGACAGCTCGTGACTGCGGCGGCGGACGGCAGCGTGGCGGCTCTCGCGGCAAGCGAATATTGCAGCGCCGACTGATCGGCGGATTTATTAAAAGCGTAGAAGTTTACTATGAAAGAGGAGAAAATCAAAAAAAGCAAGCGCGGCTTATTCTTGCGCTTCGTTTCGTATTATAAACCGCATAAGACCACGTTCATACTGGATATGCTGGCGTCGCTGGTGTTTTCTTTGAGCGGGCTTTTTTACCCTATTCTCACCAGGCAGATGCTGAATGAGTTTATACCAGAAGGAATGGTAAAGCAGATAATACTTTTCGGCGTGGGACTTATCGGGATATATATCCTGCGCGCCTGTATGAATTACTACATAAGCTATTGCGGGCACGTAATGGGCGTAAAAATGCAGGCGAAAATGAGAAGCGACCTGTTCGACCATCTGCAAAAGCTACCTTATTCTTTTTACGACAACCACGAGACGGGACAGCTCATGTCGCGTATGACGAACGATCTTTTCGACGTCTCGGAGCTTGCGCATCACGGTCCCGAAAACCTGTTCATTTCGTCATTTATGATAGTAGGTTCATTCGTATATCTTTGTACGGTGAACTGGATACTCGCGCTTATCGTGTTCGCGTTTCTGCCGATAATCGTGCTGGTATCGGTCAAGGCGCAGAACGATATGAACGCCGCGTTCGACAAGAGCAGGCAGGAGACGGGCAATATCAACGCGACTCTTGAAAACAGCATTTCGGGCATACGCGTGACGAAGGCTTACGCGAATGACGCGTACGAGCAGAACAAGTTTGAAAAGAACAACGGCGCTTACGTTTCGTGGAGATCTAAGGCGTATAAGGCGATGGGCAGATTTTCTGCAAGCATGAGCTTTACGACCCAGATCTGCAACGCGGTCGTGCTCATCGCGGGCGGTCTGTTCTGCATAAACGGAAAACTCGATTACGGCGACCTTGCCGCGTTCATGCTGTCGATATCTCTTTTCATATCTCCCGTAGAAAACCTTCTTATGTTTTCAGAGCAGTTGCAGGACGGTATCACGGGTTTCAGACGATATACTGAGATAATGGACGAGAAGATAGAAGAGGACGACGAGAACGCGAAGGATATCGTAAAACCCGCTGGTCATGTGCGCTTCGAACACGTCACTTTTTCATACGACGGCAACTCTGAAGTCCTCAAGGACATAAATATCGATATCCCCGCGGGCAAGATATACGCGTTCGTCGGGTCGAGCGGCGGCGGAAAGACGACGCTTTGTCATCTTATCCCCAAGTTCTATAAGTTACAGCAGGGCATGATATATATCGACGACGCGCCGATAAGCGAAATATCCAACCGTTCGCTTAGAAAAAATATCGGAATAGTTCAGCAGGACGTATTCCTGTTTACGGGCACTTTCAGGGAAAACATAGCTTACGGCGAAGTAGACGCGACGGACGAGGATATAATAAAGGCGGCGAAAAGGGCGAACATACACGACTATATCGCGGGGCTTCCCGACGGTTACGACACGCAGATAGGCGAAAGAGGCATTAAGCTTTCGGGCGGTCAGAAGCAGAGACTGAGCATTGCGAGAGTGTTTTTGAAAGATCCGTCCATACTCATACTCGACGAGGCGACCAGCGCGCTGGACAACGCGACCGAGCTTGCGGTGCAGAAATCGCTTTTCGACCTTTGCAAGGGCAGGACGACGCTTATCGTAGCGCACAGACTCAGCACGATAAAGAATGCCGACGAGATAATCGTCGTCGAGGACGGCACGATAAAGGAGCGCGGCACGCACGAACAGCTGCTTAAGGCAGGCGGTTCTTACAAGACGCTTTACGAAGCGCAATACAAAGAATACGACGAAGAGGCAGGCGGAAATGAAAAAGCTTAAGATAGTCATACTTGACGGCAACTGCGCAAATCCCGGGGATCTTTCCTGGGAAGAATTCGAAAAGCTGGGAGAAGTCACCGTCTATCCTTCCACAGAGGACGGACAGGTGGTCGAAAGAGCGAAGGACGCGGATATCGTAATAGACAACAAGGTCAATATCACGGCGGAGACGATAAAAGCTCTGCCGCGGCTTAAATATATCGGACTTCTTTCGACGGGCTATAACGTCGTCGATCTCGCGGCGGCGAAAAAGAGAGGGATACCCGTTTGCAACGTACCAGCGTATTCTACAATGAGCGTCGCTCAGCATGCGATCATGCTCATCACGGCTTTAGCGGCAAAGCTTCCCGCGCATGCTCAGAGCGTGGAAGACGGCGAATGGGGGAGATGCAGCAATTTCTGCCTGTTTAAAGGAGAGGTGACAGAGCTTTGGGGAAAGACGCTCGGAATAATCGGTTACGGCAGCATAGGCAGGGCGGTAGCTAAAATAGCGCTTGCGATGGGCATGAAAGTCGTGGCGCGCAAACGTCATACCTGCGCGGCGGACGAGGGCGTAAAGCTTGTGGACGGGCTGGACGAACTTCTTGCCGAAGCCGACGTGATAACTCTTCATTGCGACCTCAACGCCGGAAACGCAAAGATGGTGAACGCCGACTTTCTGTCAAAGGTGAAAAAGGGCGCGATACTCATAAACACCGCGCGCGGAGGTCTCGTAGACGAGGACGCCGTCGCAAAGGCTCTCGGAGACGGGATTTTGTCGGGGTACGGCGCGGACGTCCTTGCGGAAGAACCTCCCAGACACGGCAGCCCTCTTATCGGTTTGAAAAACTGCATAATAACTCCGCACGTTGCGTGGGCGAGCAGAGACGCGCGCGCAAGGCTGTTAAAGGCGGCAAAAGAAAATATCGACGCGTTTATAGCGGGCGATCCGACAAATATCGTATATTGAAATTTTTCTTTAGCTGTCGATAAGAAGAAAAAAAGAAAACGCGCTTTAAAGGCGCGTTTTTTAGCGTTCAAGCCGCATTAAACAGCCGACTTGCAAGTTCGAATCAACCGTTTCCGCCTTAATTACGGAAGAGCGATCTCTTTTACGTCGTCGGGGACAAACATATCCAGTTCTTCGTGCATATCCGCGTCCGTTATCTTGTCGGCGGGCATTTTAAAGTACGTAGCCGTGCCTTCCGCAAGGACGGTGCCTTTCTCGTCCTCGATAACAGCGTGCCCCGTATATGCGCGGGAGCCGTTTTTGGTTATCGTGCCTATACCGATAAGCTTTGTATCGTAGGGTACGGGTTTGCGGAATTTCACGTTGATATCCAGCGTTACCGCAAGGATTTCTGGGTCGGTTACCCAGATGACTCTGCCGATGAGTTCGTCAAGCATGCAGGTTATCATTCCGCCGTGAACTCTGCCGGGGTAGCTCTGATGCTCCGACGAATAAGTGAAAAGAGTGACTACGCTGCCGTCCTCCATCTCGTAGAAGGGAGCTTTTACTCCTGCGGGATTGTTCATTCCGCATATTATGCAACTTTTGCTGTTTGCCTGTTTTTTTAGTACTTTCATTTTTTCACCTCAGGTCATATTTTAGCACTCTTGTCGCGATAAGTAAACAAAAAGCCCGTAAAAGAGAAATAAACGTGGCTGTAAGCGTCTTTTCCGACATATGTGCGCGCGTATGCGCTTATTTATTTACGCGTTGACAAAAGCGGCAAAAAGCGTTATACTGAATTAAAACGTGCGATGAGTATTGAGTTATGAGGTATTTTTATGAATGCTTTTCAAAAATTGTGGTGCAGGACTTTTCAGACCGTGATGAAATATGCCAGTGCGGTTTTGCCGTGGAGAGAGCCTGAGATACTGGATCTAAACGGCGGCACGCGCGGTCTGGGCGCGTTCGTAAAGACGAAAGGCTATAAAAAGGTCTTCGTGGTTACGGGTCCAAACGTATACAAAAGAGGACTTGCAGACGAGCTGATAAAAGGACTTGAAGAAAACGGCGTGCCCTACGCGCTTTTCAACAGGGTGGTCAACAACCCGACGATAGACAATATAGAAGAGGCGTTCGCTCTTTACAGGTCGGAAGGATGCGACGCGATAATCGCTCTCGGCGGCGGCTCTCCGATGGATCTCGCGAAGGTCGTCGGCGCGCGCGCGGCTAAACCGAACAAACCGGTAAAGAAGATGAAAGGTCTGCTCAAGATAATGAAGAGGATCCCCGATCTTTACGCCATTCCGACTACGGCGGGAAGCGGAAGCGAGACCACTCTCGCGGCGGTCGTAAGCGATTCTGTCACTCACGAAAAATACCCGATAAACGATCTGAGCATAATCCCCAGATACGCGATACTCGACCCGCGCCTTACGACGGCTCTTCCGCCTCAGACGACCGCGACTACGGGTATGGACGCGCTTACTCACGCGGTAGAGGCGTACATAGGCAGAAGCAATACGAAAAAGACGAAAGAGAGCGCGGAAAAGGCGGTCAGACTTATTTTCGACAATCTGTTGACCGCTTACGAGCACGGCGACGACCTCGAAGCGAGACGCAATATGCAGACCGCTTCTTACTATGCGGGCGTCGCGTTCACGAGGGCTTACGTGGGGTACGTACACGCGCTGGCGCACGCTCTCGGCGGTTTCTACGGCACTCCGCACGGGCTTGCCAACAGCGTTCTGTTGCCCGTAGTTCTCGAATATTACGGAGAAAGCGCGCATAAACCTCTCGCGAGGCTTGCTGAGATAGTCGGTATATGCTCCGAAGGCGACGACGACGCGGCTAAAGCTACGAAGTTCATAGAGAAGATAAAGGAAATGAACGCGGCAATGCTGATACCGTCCGTTATCGACGGAATAGATCCGAAGGACGTGCCAGAAATGGCGAAAAGAGCGGCGGCGGAGGGCAATCCGCTTTATCCCGTGCCCAGGCTTCTCGGCGCGGACGAGCTTGAGAAGATATACGGGCTTATAATGTGATGACGGCTTACGTAGTGGGCGCCGCGGACGATTTCACGTCGCGGGGGCTCGATAAAAAACAAGGCGACCTTCTGATAGCGGCGGACGGTGGATATTCGAAGATAGAGGACAAGGCTTCGATAGATCTTATCGTCGGTGATTTCGACTCTCTCGGATACGTACCCGACGGAAACGTGCTGAAATTAAAGAAGGAAAAGGACGAAACAGATACCGACGTCGCCGCGGAATACGCTGCGAAAAAGGGCGCGGACGAGATAGTGTTTTACGCCTGTCTCGGCGGCAGACCCGATCACGCGCTTGCCAATCTGCAGCTGGGCGTAAGGCTTGCCGAAAGGGGCGTGAAAGTACGCTTCGTCAGCAAGGACTTTACCGTTTATCTGATAAATTGCGCGGCGCTGTATCTTCCCGCGAGGGAAAGCGGCAGAGTGTCCGTGTTCAGTCCCGATACTACCGAAGGGGTCACGATAAAAGGACTGAAATATACCGCTGACGGCATAACTTTGACAAACAAGACGGCGCTCGGCGTCAGCAACGAATTCATAGGAAAAGACGCTGAGATATCCGCAGAAAAAGGGACGCTGATAATATTCGTATATGAAGAAGCTGATAATATTCGATCTTGACGGAACATTGTTAAACTCGCTGAAAGATCTCTGGGCGGCGGTGAACGGCGCGCTGTGGAGCGTAGGTCTGCCTTACCGCACGGAAGAAGAGGTCAGACAGTTCGTCGGCGACGGCGTGGATATGCTTATAAGGCGCGCGATCGACGACGATAAGGATAAATTCGCAGAATGCAAGGCGGCGTTCAGGCGCATTTACGACGGCGATATGAAAAACCAGACCCGTCCTTACGACGGAGTGCAGAAAATGCTCTGCGACCTCAGGGCGGCGGGACTTAAGATCGCCGTGCTTTCGAATAAGTACGACAGCGCGGTAAAAGAGCTGTGCGCCTATTATTTCGGAAATAAGATAGACTTTGCAGTCGGGCAGAAGGACGGCGTGAAGGTAAAGCCCGACCCGACCGCGCTTTTCGGGCTGCTTAAAGAGGCGGGAGTGAGTGCGGATGAAGCGATATACTGCGGCGACGGAGAGGCGGACGTAAAGTGCGCTCTTGCGGCAGGGGTGGATTTTATCGCGGCGACCTGGGGGTTCAGGCATTATTCGGTGCTCGAAAAAGAGGGCGCGAAGGTGTTTGCGGGTTGCCCGTCGGACGTTGCGGGGATCGCGGCTACTTTATGAGAAAACGCGCGCTTGCGCGCAACTTATAACAATATATAAGAGGTGAGGTGTTATTATGAAAAAAGCAAAGTACGGCAGCGGATTCAAGCTGTTCGATTACTACAAAACCGTAGCCCGCGTGGGCGGCGTGTTCTCCGCGCTTTCGCTTGCGGCGATGATATACGTCATTTACTATATGTTTTCAGACTATATCCTCGGCAACCTGAAAGAGGAGCTCGCGGTAAACGCCGCGCTCAAATACTCGCTCATCGTTCTGGGGATAATCCTGGCTGCGATGGTCGTCGTGTTCGTAGCGTTTAAAATCGCGTCCAAAAGGACAAGCGCTCTCGACGTTGCGCTGATAGTCGTAGGTATCGCGGATATCGTCATCATGGTAAAGGAATTCGCGATAGACGGCGTTATAAGGAATTACGGCAGCGTGCTTATTTTCGCGATACCGCTCGCTTGCACCGTAGTTATAAGTATTGTAAGGTGGATAATCTTTTCGCCCAGGCGCAACAAACTGATATCCACGCACGGGGAAAAGAGCAATTCGGATTTTAAGAGTTATTACAAAGATCTTTTCAAAAGACCGTCGACCTGGTTTATGATAGTCGCGGCGCTGGTCGTTTCGCTTATGTTCGTGCTGGCGCAGAAGGAAGGCTGGCTGGGAATTTTCGATCTCAACGAAAGCGCTAAGAACGAGATGATAAGAAACTGCGCGACGATGGGCGGACTTGCGGGCATTCTTTTCCTGATAGGTCTTGCGATAAGACTTTACAACAAGACGCTTAATTTCATGGACGCGTACTCTTTCGCTCTCGCTCCCGCAGGCGTGATGATGGTAATAAGCTACGCGATAGTTCAGCATACAGCGACTCTTATTCTCGCGATCGGCGCTTTGATCATATCCGCGGCTTTGCAGATACTTTACGCTAAGACTTCTTATCTGACCGACAGTATAGTATGCGACGAAGAAGAGATAACCGTCGAAGAAGAGGCGGAAGAAGAGAAAACCGAGGAAGCTGAAGAGAGATGCGTTGCGGACGAATGCAAGTCTGAAGTAGTCTCTGCGGTCGCGGAGATCGCTGACGAACACGAAGATTACGGCGCGACGATAGAAGCCGTTCAGAGGACGCTGGACAGACTGTATAATCAGAATGCGGAACTCGAAGAAAGACTGGAAAAAGCCGAGGAAGCGCTGAGAGCTCAGACAGAAAAGACCGAAAAGCTGGAAAAAGAGGTCGGTGAACTCAAGTCTTCCTACCGTTTCGTGCTTCTCGATATCGAAAAGCTGCTTTCGAGACTTTCTTATCTCGAAACCAATGCGGGAAGAAAGAAAGAGACGGTCGTCGTAAAGACGGACGGAGACGACAAGGCGTTCGTTATGAGAGCGCTCGAAAATATAATTTCAAGGCTGACTTACGCAGAAAGCCTTATCGGAAAAGAGCCTGAGAAAGAAGAGGAAAGCGCGGTCGAAAAGGATTATCCTTTCATAATGCTTACTCTCGAAAAACTGCTTTCGAGACTTACATATGCAGAAACGCTTCTCGCAAACGGAGTCGTCCCCGTAAAGGAAGAGGAGAAGGAAGAACAGGCTGAAGAACAGGCTGAAGAGCCCGAAGAGCCTGTCGAAGAGGTCGCTGAACCCGAGGAAGAACCCGAAGAAACAGAGGAAGAGGGAGAAGAGTCTATTCCTTCAGAGCCTGTTCCCGAAGGCGAGATAACATGGGAAGAGGTAGCTTCCAATAAGCGCCGCGCAAAACCCAGATTCACGTTCGATATGAAACTGCGTATCGCGGACGACAACGTAAAGACTTTCTACAGCGATATCAAAAACGCGCTTCTCTCTTACGGCATGCACGCAAGGATGTCCCGTCATAAAGAGAATTTCAACAAGGGCAGGAACAATATCGCGCGTATGGCGATAAACGGCAAGACGCTCAAGGTATATCTTGCGATAAACCCCGCGGACATCGATCCCAAGTATTACCATCACCGCGACGTTAGCGACAAGAAAGGCGTCGCAGAACTGCCGACGATGATAAACGTCCGTTCAAAGGTCGCCGTGAAGAAAGTCAAGATGCTTATCGACAGAATAGCCGAAGAGCTGGTCATCTTCCCGAAGAAGTACACTCCGAAGGATTTCGCGGCGGAGCTGACCGTCGACGGATATACCACCGTAGAACGCAAAGGCTACGGCTATCTGGTAAATCCCGAGGGCGTGGCGACAAAAGAGGAAGCTGACAAGATACCCGACGATTTCGCTACCAACGCGGTAGAATATATCTACGCGCCTGAAAAGGCGAGCCGTTTCATAAAGGCAGAACTGTCTCTCAAAGAGATAAGCAAGAATTTCAAGGACGGCGACGTCGTGGATATCGCGGCGGTCAGAGAAAAAGGACTGTGCGCCGTAAACGCCAACTACCTTTCGGTCACAGAAAGCGATACTCTTAAAAAGAAACTGCACGTATATGCGGACGAATACACCGTTCCCGCAGCGAAGATGATATGTATCGCAGGCGGCGAAGCGTATATGATCCTGCAACCCAACGAATAAACAGTACAGACAAGGCAGATCCTTTTCGGGTCTGCCTTGCATCGCATTTTAAATCAAGGAGCATACAGATATGGCGGAAAGATTAAAACTCGTACCTTATCCCGAAAAAGCGGAGATCTTCGCAGGGACTCTCGTTTGCGACGCGTTGAGGATATGCGGAAAAGAAGAGATAAACGGACTTAAGTTAGCGGACCTTTTCTCAGATTACTCTATAAACGTTTCGCCTCGCGGAGTCGCTCTCGACCTTTCGTGCGACGGCAGCGGCGACGACGAGGGGTATTTCTTAGAGATATCGGAAGAAGGGATAAAGGCGACGGCTAAGTCGGACAGAGGATTGTTTTATGCCGTCGTAACGCTTGTCCAGCTTATACGAAACTATAAGGGTAAGCTGCCTTGTTGCAGGATATCGGACAGCCCCAAGACGTCTTACAGGGGCTTTATGCTGGATACGGGCAGATACTTTTTCAAAAAAGAGGACGTTCTCCGTCTCGTCGATCTGTGCGTGCTTCATAAGATCAACGTTCTTCATCTGCATCTTACAGAGGATCAGGGATGGAGGATAGAGATCGACAAATATCCGCTTCTGGCTCAGAAAGGAAGCGTGCGTTCTCATACCAACTTCGGCTTTAAACCGCACGGCGGCTATTATACGAAAGAGGATATAAAAGAGATGATATCGTACTGCAACGCGCGCAATATCGAGGTCATACCTGAATTCGATATTCCCGGGCACTCGCAGGCGGCGATAGCGTGCTATCCGTGGCTGGGGTGTTTCGGCAGACAGCTTGAGGTCGCGACGCACTCGGGAGTAAAACACGACATACTGTGCGCGGGAAAGGAGAGCACTTACCGCTTCGTGTTCGACGTCATCGACGAGCTGATCGGACTGTTCGGCAAAAACACGCGATATATACACCTCGGCGGAGACGAGGCGGTAAAGACGAGGTGGAAGATATGTCCCGACTGTCAGGCGGCTATGAAAAAGCTGGGACTTAAGACTGAAGACGAATTGCAGGCGCATTTTATGAAACGCGTCGCAGAATACGTGGTAAGCAAGGGATATATCCCGATAATGTGGAACGAGACCGATCTTTCTCTGCCTTGTCACGACAATATGGTATGGCAACTCTGGACGACGGCGGACGGCGCGGTCACGACAGAGGAGATCGTCGGCGCGGCATGCGCGAGAGGCGGACTTATAAACAGCGACAGCGGGTATGCATATCTCGACCTTCCATATGCGGATATAAGTCTTGAAAAGAGTTATGAGTTCGCTTCCGTCCCTAAGGGAACGGATAAAGGAAAGTCCGTAGGCGCAGAGGCGGCGCTATGGAGCGAATACGTACCCGACTTTAAGACCGCCTGCAAAAGGACTCTTCCGAGGCTCTCAGCGCTTGCCGAAAAAATGTGGACGGGCGAGGGTGATTTCTCTGAGTTTAAGACAAGGCTTGAGATTTTCTCTGAATTTTTATCCGACCTCGGATACAAGGGAGCGTCTGAAAGGCAGGCGAGCCCGGGAAAAGTCAGGGCGTTTTTCCAGAAAATATGGTTCGAACGCAGACAACTGCACTGGCAGGGTCTGCACAATCTGATAGACAACGCGGCTGTGAAAAGAAAGTATGCTGCAAAAGGGGATAAAAAATGTTAGAACAACCCGGATTGAAATTTGCGTTCAGGTGCGGTGACGACATACTTACGGCGACCGCTTCCCGCGACGAAGTGGAGTTTACCTGCGAATACTCGGAAAACGGTTACAGACTGTGGGTCCTCGCGCATAAGGACGTGACGCCGCTTATATGCGAACTCAGGTATAAATACGCATACCCCGCGGGATCGACCGTATACGCGGGCGGATACCAGTCGTGGACTCATTCGAGAGAATACGGCGCAAACGAGGTTCAGAAAGGTCTGCGCCTTCCCGTACGCTTCGGCGCGGCGAGGAAATACGCCGCCGCTTTCGGGGATTACGACTTCGCGACTTACAGCATGAGAGAGGGCGATTGTCATTCGTTTTACTATACCTATGTAAGGGATAAGGATGAACTGACTTTTGCGGGCAGTCTGGACGAAAGCCGAGGCTATACGGTGTTTTACCACAACCGCGACGGAAATCAGCTGAAAGTCGTAAAAGACGTGGAAGGTCTGACTCTGCGCGCGGGCGAAAGATACAAGCTTTTCGACCTTTATTTCTGCAAAGGAAGCAGGAACGAAGTCTTTGACTTGTATTTTTCAAAGCTGGGGATCGATAAGCCGCGAGAAAAGAAGATGTGCGGTTACACCAGCTGGTACAACCTTTTCGGCAGAATAGACGAAAACAGCGTGATGCGCGATCTCAGCGGTCTTGAAAAGGCGGATATCGGCGCTACTGTTTTTCAGATAGACGACGGCTGGCAGTCCGCGGTAGGAGACTGGAAGGAAATAAGAGAAGACAAGTTCCCTTCGGGAATGAAAAAAATATGCGACGAAATTCACGCGCGGGGATTTAAAGCGGGGTTGTGGCTGGCTCCATTCCTGTGCGCGAAAGACAGTAAGATCGCAAAAGAGAGACCCGACTGGCTGGTAAAAAGGAAGGGCAGACCTGTTATCGGCAACGTCGGCTGGGGCGGCGCATACGTCCTCGATCTTACTCTCGACGAGGTAAAGGATTACCTTAAAGAAGTCTTTGACAAGGTGCTCGGCGAATGGGGCTTCGATATGGTCAAGCTCGACTTTCTGTACGCGGCTGCAATGTATCCTCAAGGAGGTAAAACGCGCGGCGAACTGATGACCGAAGCTATGAAATTTTCACGCGCCTGTGTAGGAGAAAAGCTGTTATTAGGGTGCGGAGTACCGCTGTTTTCCGCGTTCGGGACCTGCGATTTCTGCCGCGTCGGAAGCGACGTGGACTTAAGTTACAAAGAGAGGATCTTTGCCAGACTGACGAACAACGAGATCGTTTCGACGTACAACGCGATGACCTCGTCTGCGTTCAGGCAGCATCTTGACGGCAGGGCGTTCGTATGCGATCCCGACGTGTTTTTCCTGAGAAAGGACAATCTTAAATTCAACGAAGAGCAGAAAAAGCTTCTCGCGACTTTCAACTCGATAGTAGGCGGAGTGTTGTTCGTGTCGGACAACGCGGGCGAATACGGCGAAGTCGAAAGGAAACTCGCGAAAGATTGTTTCGCTCGCGAAGTGTGCGTTAAAGACGTACGCTATGCGGCGAAAGACGTCATAGAGATATCTTACGCTGAGGACGGAAAGGATAAAACTTTGCGTTTCAACGTAAGAAAAGGTAAGATCTTAAATGCGCAATAAACGTATATTTTAATATATTTTCACTTTGTTTTATGCGTTTTTTAAGATTGAATATGCGAATAATTGCATAAATGCGCGCGCGTATGTTATCATAATGTCGATATGAAAGAAATAAGATATCTGAAAATGC
Organism: Candidatus Ornithoclostridium faecavium; assembly: GCA_018714045.1. GTDB lineage: Bacteria > Bacillota > Clostridia > Christensenellales > UBA3700 > Ornithoclostridium > Ornithoclostridium faecavium. The sequence continues at coordinate 2,497 of DVNX01000089.1, read as the reverse complement.
TTGAACGTGCCCGCAACAAAAAGCGTCACGACAGCAATAAACTCAAAAAAGCAGATAAATTCAATCCGTCCGTAGAACAAGGTCTGACTTCCGCGCAGGTCGAACAGCGCGTCAGAGAAGGTCTTGTCAACAAGAAGACGGACAATACCAGCAAATCCTATTTCAGGATAGTTTTCGAAAACATTTTCAATTTCTGCAATACGGTCACGATACTTCTGGTCATATTGCTTCTCGCGATAGGCGCGTGGGATTACACGCTGTCATCCAGTATTATTTTCCTGAACATTGCTATAGGCATAGTCCAGGAGATAAAGGCGAAGTGGACTGTACAGAAACTCTCTCTCGTCGCACAGTCGAAATGCGACGTAATGCGCGACGGTAAACGCGTCAATATAAATACGGCAGACCTTGTATACGAGGACGTGTTTTATATACATGCGGGCGCTCAGGTACCCGTCGACGCCGTCGTTCAGAGCGGGTATATCGAAGTGGACGAATCTATAATAAGCGGCGAATCCCGCCCCGTACGCAAGGAAGCGGGCGCGAAGATACTTGCGGGCAGCAACGTGCACGAAGGAGAAGCGTGCTGTATTGCCAAGCGCGTGGGAAGCGACAGATACATAGAAGGCGTTTCAAAGGTCGCAAAGCGCGTCAGCAAGCCCAAGAGCCGAATATTCTCAGTGCTCGACTCTCTTATCAAAGGCATTACGGTCGTCCTCGTCATACTGGCTGGCTTCCTTCTCGCGGCGGACAGGATAACGGTCGGCGGCGAATGGAAAGAGACGATAATAACCGTTTCCAGCAGCGTTTTGGGAATGATACCGATAGGAATGTTCCTTCTGACGTCCACCGCGCTTGCGGCAAGCGTTCTCAAACTGTCTAAAAAGCACGCTTTAGCGCAGGATCTTTCGGGTATAGAGATGCTTGCGCTTACCGATACGCTCCTTCTCGACAAGACGGGCACGATAACGGACGGCAAGCTTGAGCTGGTAGAGACTGTAAAAGTCGGAGATATCGAAAGCCCCGTCGACCTGCTCAATACGATAATGAGCGCGACGCACGACAGCAAATCTACGGCGCTCGCGCTGCTTCAGGGCGTCGGAGAAGGCGAGATAATGCCTGTAAGCGACGTTATGAGTTTCAACAGCGCGAGAAAATACAGCGCGGTAACGCTCGAAGGCGGCGCGACTTACGTTCTCGGTGCTCCCGATTTCGTCGGCGTGCTCGAAGGAAAGGTAAAAGAAGCGGTTTCGGCAAACTCGGCAAAGGGCAGAAGAAGCATACTTTTATCGCGTTTCGACGGCTCCATCGCAGATATAGACAAGACTAAGACGACTCCGTGTTTCGTATTCGCGCTCGAAGACACGCTGCGTCCCAACATACGCAAGACGCTCGACTGGTTTTACGAAAACGACGTCGATATAAAGATAATTTCGGGCGACGACCCGGAAACGGTCGCGAATATCGCGGGAAAAGCGGGACTGAGGCGTTGCGATCACGCGGTCAACTGTGCAGAGCTCAGCGAAGAGGAATTGCAGGCTTCGGCTTCAGATACCGCCGTGTTCGGAAGAGTTTCGCCCGAACAGAAGGCGATAATCGTAAAGCAGTTGCAGAGCGAAGGCAGAACGGTAGGCATGATAGGCGACGGCGTCAACGATGTGCAGGCGCTCAAAGAGGCGGATTGTTCGATATCTTTCGCGGGCGCTAACGACGTCGCCAGAAACATTTCCAGAATAATCCTTATGGACAACGATTTCGCGTCCATGCCCGATATAGTGCGCGAAGGAAGGCAGGTCATCGGCAATATCGAAAAGGTATCGGCATTGTACGTTATGAAGAACATATTCGTAATGTTCATGACCCTTCTTTACGCGATAATCACGATAGTCACGAAAGTGAACAGCTATCCTTTCGACACCAAGAAAATGCTTATGATAGAGTTTTTCGTCATCGGCGTTCCCACATTCCTGTTCGCTTTGCAACCTACGAAAGCGCGGCCGAAGGGCAATTTCCTCAGAAACGTGCTCAAATCTTCGCTGTCGGCGGCGGTAGGTCTTATCGCGGGCACGGGGTTCATAATGATAATGAACGGCTTTATCGATTATTCTGCGATAGCGGAAACGGCAGCTCAGCTTCAGGACGTAAAAGCGGTCATGGCTACTTTCGCGTTGACGATGGCGGGTTTTGTCTGCCTTACCGTGATAAGCATGCCTCCCAATAAATTCAGGATAGCGGTCATCGCCGTGATGTTCGTCGTTTCGCTCCTCGCGATATGGTTCGATAATAAGTTTATGGGCGGCACTTTCCTCGGCATGCACTTCGTGCCTATGGAATACGCGTGGTGGATAATAGTCAGTTCAGTCATCGCGCTGGTCGCAATGTTGGGTACCAGATGGATAATAACCTATTTCGACAACAGATACGGCGAAAAGATCGTTGAGGGAATGGACGAAAAGATACGCGATTTCAAACAGAAGAGAATAGAGAAATACAACAA
>DVNX01000088.1 GCA_018714045.1 Candidatus Ornithoclostridium faecavium | reverse complement strand
GTTTGAAAAAACCGAGAACGGATATTCTTACAGCTCCGTCGGTAAAAACGCGGATACCGTTTTTTTGTACTGTGCGAAGAAGACGATTATTCGAGTGGGGGATATAATATCGGACCGATACTGGTTGTTCTGATCATGATCATTGCTATCCCGATACTGCTTATCATGTTCGTTCTGGGAATAGCCGTTTTACTTGTCAGTTTTGCGGTGATGATAGCTGTGCCTTTAGCGGTGGTTGCAGGTATCGTCATACTGATAATATGGCTTTGCAAAAGGAAGAAAGGCAAGAAAAAAGACGATTCCGACTCTTTCTCCCCGTAAACACTGCAATATATAAATTCTGCCCGTGCGCAAATTAAAAAACCGTCCGATCAGGGCGGTTTTATTTGTCGCGGCTCTGCGGCGGCGATAAGATATGCGGTAAGAGGGGACTTAAAGCGTACTTTATCCCGCTTGCGGTTTTTTAAAACATAGTATATAATATTATGTATGCGCGAAGAACTCATCGGCGAAGAAGGGGTAAAACTCATATCCCGTTTCGGAAAGCTGGCGCTTGCCGTCAGCGGCGGCAGAGACAGCATGGCACTGCTGGACTGGTTCGCGACGTCGGGTAAATACGACGGCGAATTTTTCGTCGTGCACGTAAATCACAATCTGCGCGGGGAAAACTCGGATGCCGACTGCGATCTGGTCAGAAAGTACTGCGAAGAAAAGGGCGTAAAGTTTATCTTATACAGCGAGGACGTAAAAGGTTTCTGCGAAAAAGGCGGTTACGGCATTGAGCAGGGCGCAAGGCTGGTAAGGCGCGCTATTTTCAGCGATATCGTAAAAAGCGGCAATGCCGAAAGGGTCGTCACCGCTCATCATATGCAGGACTTTTCCGAAAGCGTGCTGATGCACGTGTTCCGCGGCAGCGGCATAGACGGTCTTTGCGGAATAAAAGAAGACGACGGCATGCTGATAAGACCTTTGCTTTACACAAGCAGGGCACAGATAGAAAAATATATCGATAGCCGCGGCGTAAATTACCGCGACGACGAGAGCAATTCGGATTCTGCCTACACCCGCAATTTTTTGAGAAACGAGGTCATGCCGCTTATAAGGAAATGTTACCCCAATCTCGACGGCTCGCTTGCCGCGATAGCGAGACAGGCAAAGTACGCAAGCGAGTATATATACGGCGAGAGCATGTTGCCTGAGCTTGTCGGCGGGGAAGCGGTGCTTGACGTAAAGGCGCTTTTTCAGCCCGAAGCTTTAGCTTCATGCAGTATATTCAGAGCGCTCGAAGAAATAGGCGCGAGGGTGGACTGCGAGGGAGTGCATATCGAGGCCGTCAAATCGCTCAAAGACAAAAAAACAGGCGCCCGTGTCTGTCTCCCGCATTTTGTAGAGGCGGAAAGGCATAAGGACAAGCTGTATTTTTACCGCAAAACAGAAAAGGACAACGCGGTATTGCCGTTCAAGGATGGGGAGATCGCTATAGGCGGATATCTCGTATCCGTAAACGGCGAAAAGGGAAAACTCGTTTTCGACGCGGACAAGATACCCGACGGCGCTGTCGTCAGGACAAGGCGGGAAGGCGACAGGTTCAAGCGTTTCAAGGGCGGTGAAAAATCGCTGGGAGACTATTTTACGGACGCGGGCATACCCCTTCACAGGAGGGACAACATACCTCTCGTCACGGCAGGCAGCGAGGTGCTTATCGTATGCGGAGTAGAAATATCCGACCGTGTAAAAACGGACGAAAATACAACAAACAAAAGATATTTAAGCGTTAAAAGCCGCATTTGACGGCGGGCGCGAAACGGAGTTTATATGTACGACGAAAACGTTGAAAGAGTGCTCATCTCAAAAGAAAGCATTGACAAGAGAACGGCTGAACTCGCCGCTCAGATCACTGAAGAATACCGCGGCAAGCGCCTTATAATGATATGCGTGCTTACCGGCGCGATGGTGTTTTTCGCCGACCTCATAAGAAAGATCGATATCCCGATAGAGGTCGATACCATCGTCGCTTCCAGCTACGGCGCGGGCATGACGACCAGCGGAAGCGTAAGGATATCAAAGGATATAAAATACGACATTTCGGGCAAGAACGTGATACTCGTAGAAGATATCATAGACACGGGCGTTACCCTCAAGACTCTTACCAAAATGCTTGCTACGCGTATGCCCGAAAGTCTCAAAGTCTGCTCCCTTCTGGACAAGCCGTCGAGAAGAAAGGTGGATTTCGAGGGCGATTACGTAGGTTTTAAAATACCCGACGAATTCGTAGTAGGTTACGGGCTGGATTATGCGGAAAAATACCGCAATCTGCCCGAAATATGCACGTTAAAACCCGAGAAGGTCTGATATGAAGATATCCGCCGCGCTCAAAAATCTCGCAGAGATATTTCCCTCCGACCTCTATGTGGTCGGCGGCGCGGTGCGTGACAGCCTGAGAGGGGTGGAAACGGAAGATACCGACCTCGCGGGAGCGGCTAAGCCCGAAGAGGTCAAAGCCGCGCTTTCGGGAAGCGGATACAAAGTGTGCGACAGCTCTCCCAAGCTGGGCACGCTGATAATATCCTGCGGCAGGGAAAAATTCGAATACACGACTTTCAGGACGGACAGTTATCCGGAAGGAAGCGGAGTCCATAAGCCCGACAGCGTGATATTTACCAACGATATAGAAAAGGATTGCAGGCGGCGTGACTTTCGTTGCAACGCGATATATTACGACATAAAGAGAGAAAAACTCGTCGATCCGCTTTGCGGCGCGGAAGACGTAAAGGAAAAGCTTCTCAGGACGACGCGCTCGGCAGAGGGCGTGTTTTCCGAAGACGGACTCAGGATAATGCGGCTTATCCGCTTTGTTTCCACACTCGGCTTTACTCCCGACGAAGAAGCGGTCACTGCCGCGACGAAGCTCAGCGGAAGACTTAAGGACGTATCCGCGGAAAGGATAAGGGACGAGCTGGACAAGACGCTCAAAGGCGCAAACGTAGTCAACGCCATGCAGCTCATGCTCTCTACGGGCGCGCTTAGACAGGTGATCCCCGAACTTGCCGAAAACGAAGGGGTCGAACAACCTGCCAACGTTCATAAATACGACGCGCTTACTCACGCTTTTCATACGGCGGCGGCGGCGAGAGAGGATATAAAGCTGGCGGCGCTCCTGCACGACGTCGGAAAGGCGGAGGCGATAAAAAAGGACGGCAATATGCACTCTCATGCTGAGTACGGAGCCGCGCTGGCTAAAGAGATAACAAAGCGGCTGAAATACCCCAACGCCGTGATAGCTGAGACTGAGGCTCTGATAAGAGAGCATATGTACGACGTCAACGCGAATGCGAGGGAAAGCAAGCTGCGCCGTTTCGTCGCAAGGAATATCGGATATATCGACAAGCTGATCGCTCTCGTCCGCGCGGACAGCAAGGGTACGGGGCTTTTCGACGATTGCCCCAGGGCGGACAGATTTCAGGCGACGCTTGACGCGATGAAAGAAAAGAATATACCGTTTACCGTCAGACAGCTTGCCGTGAACGGCGACGATATAAAAAAACTCGGCTTCAAGGGCGAGGAGATAGGAAAGGCTCTTGACCTGCTGCTTACCGAGTGTATAGACGGCAGACTCAGAAACGAGCGCGCCGCACTTATAAATGCCGCCGCAAGGCTTGCGCGCGGAACGGTTTAAAAGGAGGACTTATGACGTTACCCGAAATACTTATACTTGCTTTTTCTGCGGCGGCTTGCGTATTTTCGCTGATAGCCGTTATCCTGGTCTGCGTAAAGAAAAGCGGACAGGCGGGAGGGGATACAGAACAGATCGTCGACAATATCGGCGACGCCGTAAACCTTATCAACGACAACGTCAGAAAGGAGACCTCTCAGGCGAAAGACGTCGTAGTTACCGCTTTTTCGACCGCTAACAGCGCTACGGTGACTTCTCTCGACACCCAGCTTAAAGGCTTCGGCGACAAGATAAAGGATTTCCGAGAGGACGTCAGCCGCGCTCTCGACGATATGAGACGGCTTTTAAGGGAGAACGAAGAGGGCACGAGAAACACGTTCAGCAGTAACCTCGAACAGGTGCGCAAGGAGTTCAAACAAAGCGTAGACGATATGAGAAAATCTGTCGCGGACGACCTTAAGAGCGTAAGAGAAGACAACGAAAAACAGCTTACCGAGATGAGAAAGACGGTAGAAGAAAAGCTGGCGGAGACTCTGGACACCCGCGTCAAGAACGCGTTCGAGCAGGTCAACAAGAGCTTGGAATCCGTCCAGAGAAGTTTCGGCGAGATGAAAGAGCTTACCGGAAGCGTCAACAACCTTACCCGCGTGTTCGCCAACGTAAAGGCGCGCGGCAACTGGGGCGAAGTCTCGCTTGAAAGCCTTCTCGACCAGATACTCACGCCCGATCAGTACGAAAAGCAGTTCATGATAGCGAGGTCGGAAAATACAAGGGTCGACTTTGCGATAATCATGCCCGGTCAGGGCGGCGAAAAGGTATATCTGCCGATAGACGCGAAATTCCCGATAACAGACTACGAAAACCTTATCGCGGCGAGCGAAAGGGGAGATCAGGCGGCTGTCGCTTTAGCGAAAAAACAGCTTGCGGATCGCGTCAGACAGGAAGCGCAGAGCATAAACAACAAGTACGTGAAACCGCCCAGGACGACCAATTTCGCTATGCTGTACGTGCCCAACGAAGGACTTTTCGCGGAGATAATAAGAGACGGCGCGTTGGTTGCCGATCTTCAGTCGAAATACCGCGTCAGCGTATGCGGCCCTACCACGGTCACCGCGCTTTTAAACAGTTTGCAGATGGGCTTTACCTCGCTGAAGATACAGAAAAAGAGCGCGGAGATAATAAAGCAGATGTCGGGAATAAGAGCGGATTTTGCGAAATTCACCGATCTTCTGGGCACGGTGCGTTCGCGCGCGGAAAAAGTCATCGGCGCGATAGACGAACTGGACAAGCGCAACGATATGATAGGAAAACGCCTTAAAAAAGTAGGCGAGATAGACGGCGGCGAGGTTGCGCTTCTCGAAGTCGCGGCTACGGGAGATACGGAGGGCGACGAATGAAAGCGGATCTGCATATGCACAGCGTGTTTTCGGACGGCACAGACGAAGTCCCCGCGATAGTCGCTAAGGCAAAAGCCGCGGGACTCTCTCTTATGTCGCTTACCGATCACGATACGGTAAAGGGCGTCGGGCTCGCGCTCAAAGAGGGAGAAAAACAGGGAATAAAGGTGCTGCCAGGCATAGAGATAAGCACTTACGCGATCTGCGAGGTGCATATCCTCGGCTACAATATCGATATAAACAACGACCGTCTTCTGACCCGCCTTGCGGAAATAGAGGACAAGAGACACGAAAGGATAAAAGCTATCCTTACCAATCTTAAGAAATACAATATTGAGCTGGACGAAGAGAAGATTTTCGACCGCATAGGCACGGTGGGCAGAATGCATATCGCAAAGCAGTTGCTTGCTAAAGGCTACTGCCAGACGATAACGGAAGCCTTTGACAGGTATCTGGGAGAAAGGGGCATCGCGTACGTGCCGTCGAAGAGGATAACTCCTCTCGAAGGGGTAAAACTCATAAAGGCGGCGGGCGGTCTCGCAGTCGTCGCGCATCCTCTGATATTCTGTCAGAAGGGAAAACTCGACGACCTCATCGGCGGGCTGAAAACTTACGGGCTCGACGGCTTAGAGGTGTATTATCCGACTCATACCCTTGACGATACCGCCAAGCTGTACGACCTTGCTAAGAAAAACAGGCTTATCGCGACGGGCGGCACAGATTATCACGGTCTGAACAAAAAAGGCGTTGAGCCGGGCGACGTGGATTACGTACCCGACCGCTTCGCGCTGGAAAAGTTCGGGCTTATAAAAAGAGAGCGCAGGAACGACGGTTACGGGCGCGGAAGAAACGGCAGATGAAAGGCGGCGAAAGCCGCTTTTTTGTTTGTCCTTCGCATGTTATTGTATTTTGATATGGATTTTATTTAAGCGTATAAGCTAAAAATATTAACTTAAATCCCGCTAAAAACGGCTTTATATATCTAAATCATAAGACGAAAGGCGGCTTTAATCTACAACGCTTGTGCCGCGGTCTTGCGGCGGAACAGATAGCAAAAATGCCGATAAAGGAAATAAATGGTCGGCGCTTTACTGCAAATAAATTTTATCGTCGCGCAGACTATAAACGTATGAAAAAAGCTGCGTTACTGACAATTTCAATATGCGTTATCCTTTGTTTATTGCCGTTTGCGGCGGGGCGGTTATGTAAAACGCGGGCAAACGGAGAATATTGCGACGGTCATTCGGATACCGCCTTTGCGTACGGCAGAGATAATGAGTGCAAAGGCGCAGATGAAGGGATCTGCATAAAAGAGCAGCGTGAAGGACTGCGCAAAGAGCAGAAAAAGGCGGCAACGCTCATATCTTCTTTTACTACTACTTTTAACAGAAACGTATATGCGAGAAGTTACAATATCGCGCTTGCCTGCAAGAATTTCTGCTACTATACAGTACATGCGGGCGAAACGCTGTCTTTCAACGCGATAGTCGGGAAGCGTACCGCGGAGCGCGGTTATAAGGAAGCAAAAGTCATTGAGAACGGAGAGTACGTGCCTGGCGTAGGGGGCGGCGTGTGCCAGGTTTCGACGACTCTTTACAACGCGTGGATAACGGCGGGACTCGGCGTGGTAAGCGTTCGCGCGCACTCTCTTCCTTCTTCCTATTGCGATATGTCGAGGGACGCTACCGTGTCCGACTGGACGGATCTTGTGCTTATAAACGACAGCGGCGCTGACGTCATAGTCAACGCTACGGTGACGGGAAATAAGGTCTCGTTTTACGTTTACGGCGAGCCGAGCGAATATACCTATAAATTCGAAAGTGTTCTCGTAAGAAGAACTCATCCGCCCGAACCCGTTCTCCAATACGTAGACTATATAGAAGGCGGACTTGAAAGCAAGCAGATATCGCCCGCGAAAAACGGCTACGTGACAGAGCTTGTAAGACACGTCTTTCTTGACGGGAAAGAGGTGGAAAGAGAGGTCGTGCGCCGCGATATATACAGAGGAACGGCGGCAAAAGTTTTAGTGAGAAATTCAGACGATTAAGTGTTTAACGCACACGGGCATGTAAATTATTAAAGATTTGAGCTCGGCGTGAGAAGAATATCCGAACGGATACTTACTTTTATCGTTGCGCGTATCAATAATAAAAAACAAATGCGGCGGAATAATTTCCGCTCTTTTTTATACAATATACCGAATAAATTTTGCGGGGGAACATATGGATTTATCCTTTTCGACGGGCGGCATTTTCGGGATAGCGGCGGATTGCCTGCTTCTTATTATCGGACTTGTGCTTATAATCAAGGGCGGGGACATGTTTGTAGACGCGAGCGTTGCTGTCGCACGCGCTCTTCGCGTGCCTGAAATAGTCATCGGGGCGACCGTGGTATCGATAGGTACGACTCTTCCCGAAATAATCACTTCCGCGACTTCTGTCGTAAAGGGCATGGCGGCAAACGACGCCGCGCTTACGGCGGGGTACAACTCTCTCGCGGTGGGCAATGCAGTAGGGTCGATGATGTGCAACGCGGGACTTATCCTTGGGATAGTCATTCTGGCAAGGTCGCCTCGCGCGGGTAAAGGGTTTGCGGTAAAGGGGCTTTTCCTTATCGCGGTCACGGCTGTACTTTCTGTATTCTCGTTTACGGGAGGGAGCATATCTCTGTTTGAAGGGATAGCGCTTCTCGCGCTTTTCATAGTCTTTACGGGTATAAATATTTACGACGCATCGGCATCTTCTCGCGTAGAAGCAACGGGCACAAAGTTCAGCGGCGTTGTTGCAGAGGTCTTGCCGAAAGAAAAAATAAAAGCAAAGGACGTCGCCTTTTTCGCGCTCGGCGCGGCGGCGATAGCACTCGGCGCGACCCTTCTTGTAGACAACGCGCAAAGCCTTTGCTTGGGAGCGGGGATACCTCAGCAACTGGTAGGCATAACGGTCGTAGCGATAGGTACTTCGCTTCCGGAACTCGCTACCGCGCTGACTTCGCTGAAAAAGGGCGCTTCCGACATAGGATTGGGCAACATAATCGGCGCCAACGTGATAAACGCGACTCTGCTTCTCGGACTCGTTGCCTGCATTACGGGAAGCGCGCTTCCGATAGATAACGTAACAAAGAACGTCGCCGTATGGGTCTCTCTCGCGATAACCGCGATACTCGTCCTGCCCTCTGTTTTTACCGGGAAAACATACAGATTGCAAGGTTTTGCCATGCTTGCGCTATATTTGGGATTTATTGTGTACAACGCGGTAATAATTGTGATATAATATATAGGTAAAAAATTTCTCAGGGCGCACAGCCCGATACGGAGGGAAGAATGGACTACAAAAAGACTTACGATGCGTGGGTTGAAAATTGTACCGATGAAGAGAAAAAAGAGCTGCTCGCGATAGCGGACGACGAAAAGGAAATAAAGGAAAGATTTACCCTTCCGCTCGCTTTCGGCACCGCGGGTATGAGAGGTACTATAGCTCTCGGCATATCCAATATGAACGTGTACACGGTCGCGCGCGCTACCAAAGGTCTCGCAGATTACGTGAACGGTCTGGGCGCGGCAGAGGCTGAAAGAGGAGTCGTCGTATCTTACGATACGCGCAGGATGAGCTTTGAATTCGCGCTGATAACTGCGCGCGTGCTTGCGGCTAATAAGATAAACGTAAGAATGTTTGAGGACGTCAGACCCGTGCCTATGTGCAGCTATGCGGTAAGACACACCAACGCGATAGCGGGCGTTATGATAACCGCCAGCCACAATCCCAAAGAATACAACGGCTATAAGGTTTACGGCGAGGACGGCGCGCAGATGTCGCCTGAGGCTACCGCGGTAGTCGTCGACTTTATCGACAAGACGGATTATTTCGGTATAAAGCTTGCGGACGTAGTCACTACGGACAGAAGCGAGATAAAAGGAAAGGACGGATTTAAACTTAACGACTGTATCACCGTTATAGGCAAGAGCCTTGACGAAGATTATTATGCCGAGATCTCAAAACTTTCTCTGTCTCCCGAAGCGGTCGCCGCTGAAGGCGCAAAGATGAAACTGGTATACAGCCCGATACACGGCAGCGGTTACGTGCCCGTCACGACCATGCTTTCGCGTATGGGTATAAAGGTCGAAGTCGTAGAGGAGCAGAAAAATCCCGACACCGAATTTTCGACCGTCGTTATGCCCAATCCCGAACAGCCCGACGCGCTCAAGCTGGGCATAAAGCTTGCGGACAAGATAAGCGCGGACGTAGTCATCGGTACCGATCCCGACTGCGACCGTATGGGCGTTGCGGTAAGAGACGACAAGGGTGAATTTACGTTGCTTACAGGCAACCAGATAGGCGCGCTCCTTCTCGATTATATCCTGCTCAGGCATAAGGAAAGAGGAGATCTGCCCGCAAACGGCGCGGTAGTAAAGACGATAGTTACTACAAATCTCGCGGACAAGATAGCTAAGAGCTACGGCATGACCGTTTACGACGTTCTGACGGGCTTTAAGTTCATTGGAGAGAAGATAAAGGAGTGGGAAAGTAGCGGCGAACATACCTTTATGTTCGGTTACGAAGAAAGCTACGGCTACCTTTCGGGCACTCACGCGAGAGACAAGGACGCCGTCGTCGCAAGTATGCTTTTCTCTGAGATGGTATGCTATTACCAGTACAAGGGTAAGAAACTTTACGACAGATTGCAGGAGATATTTGAAACCTACGGATATTTTGCTGAAACCAGCAAGTCGTTTGCGTTCAAAGGACTCGACGGTATGCAGAAGATGGCGGATATCATGGAAAAGGCGAGGGCGGAATATTTTACCGAATTCGCGGGCATAAAGACGGTATCGAAGCTGGATTTCAAAAAGAGGGTCGAAAAGTTCGCAGACGGCAAGACTGCGCCTATAACTCTTCCCGAAACCAACGTTATCAAATACACGCTCGGCAACGACGAGTGGGTATGCATAAGACCCAGCGGAACGGAGCCAAAGCTCAAAGTATACGTATCCGTCAACGCAAAGACAGCTGAGGAAGCCGACGAACGCAGAAAGGCGGTACTCGAAGCGGCGGAAGGCAAGTTGCTTTAAGAAGTAAATAAGAAATAAAAAAAGCAAAAAAAGAGACGCTTGGGCGTCTCTTTTTTACAGGTCTTTATACCTTTGAGGGTTGTTCGTTCTTTCAAGAAGATAGTCGATAGACACGTTGAAATAATCGGCTATCTTTATGAGCGTAGCATAGTCCGCCTGTCTTTTGCCTGATTCGTATCTGCTGATAGTGTTTTGATTCATATCGAGTTCTATCGCAAGGCGTTGCTGTGTCATATTCTTTTTTTCACGTAAAAATTTAAGTCTCATATATTGACATAATTATACCGCTATGGTATATTAATAATATCCCGAAACGGGATAAGGAGGTTTTTATGGAAAAAAATTCGTCTGGAAATAAACTTCTGTACGTTGCTAAAAAATCTGCGTGGGCGCATCGTACGAGAATGATCCTCAGCATCATACTTACTGTAGTATTTGCTTTGATAGGCATAACTTTCGTCACTGATCCGGAAGGGACAGGACTTGCTGTCGCGGCGTTCGTGATCGCGTGTATTTTCTTACTCTTGATAGTGATTACCGTAATTGAAGCGTCGAGATCGGAAATCAGGGTATATGAAAAGAGCATTACCACCAGAAGAGGAATAATAAATGTAAAAGAAACTCATTCGGTCATGACTCCGATAATCGGCGTATCGGTTGAGCAGTCCCTTAACGGGAAATTGTTTAATTACGGCAACGTAATCATCGACAAGATTGGCAAAGGCTGGGATATTGACTGCACTTATATCAAAAAGCCTGCAGAATTCAAACAATTTTTACAGTCACTGATGGACGGCAACGATATGAACAACGTTACCATGGTCATGGGCAACTGATTATCTTAAAGAAGCAGAAGCTGTTTTATATGTTATAAGGCTTATAAAAGTTATATGCGAAAAAAGCGTCCCCTTTTTTTGAGGGGACGTTTGTTATTTACAGCAGTATTCTTCGATAAGCTTTTTGAATATCTTCACGTGCAGTTCTTCGTCGAGGATTATCCTTTCGATAAGCGCGACTATCGACTTGTTGGAAAGCGCGGCTATCGTGCGCTTGTAGTTGGCTATCGCGGTGAGTTCGCCTTGCAGATCGGCTTTGAGTATGGTGCAGAGGTCTTCTGCGTAATTGACCGTGCTTCCCGACCAGAAGCAATGCCTGCCCGCGATAACGGGATCACCGCCGCTTTCGATGATTGCTTCCGCCAGCATTTCGTGATGGGTCATTTCCACTATCGCTATCTGTTCCAGGACTTTAGCGACGTCGGGATATTTTTCTTTAAGTATGTAGCTCTGGTATGAGTATTGCATTATCGCGGTCGTTTCGCTCTCTCTTCCCGCATAGTCGTCGGTCAGCGCGATGACGTCGCCTCTTGAGACTGAATATACGGCGAGTTTGGGATAGGGGAGCTCGCTTGCGAATATCTGAAAATTTGTCATTTTATTCCTCCGTTTTCACAGATATAGCGGCGCGTAAGCGCGCCTTGTGCATAATATGCCGTTTATTGGCATTAAGGTGTATAAGAAATCTTTTTTTTGAAAGTTTTTAGTTTTGTCGACAAATAGTCTTTCGATGAATTTTAAAGTTATTGTTGTCGCTGAATATTGCATAGGATTTTATCGGCATTTATTTGATATTAAAAGTGGTTTAAATTATTTGACGGAAGCGTTGCTTTCAGGTTAAAATAAAAATGCGCACAGATATCAGGAGATATCGCCCAAATGGGTTAAGCTACTGCAAATGCGAGTAGACTGAGAGAGAACACCGCGCACATTAGTGTAGACTCTCCACTCAGAGCCTCTGAACGGGGCTCTGTTTTTATGACTGAATTTATCCGTTGTACATAAAAAATACTGTAAAAACGCTTGATAAATCTTTATCGGTGTGCTATTATGTTTTAGCAATCATAAAATCGGAGGGGTATTCTCAATGAATATCGCATATGTTCTCGGAGCTATAGCTAACGTTCCGTACGAGGTTTCTCAGTGGCTGGAGCCGCTTTTGATGATACTGATGGCTGTTATAGGCATCCTCAGCGTCGTGTTTATTCTGATGCAGAAGGGTACCAACGACAACATAGGCAGTCTGGGCGGAAGCGAAACCGACACTTACGCGGGCAAGAACAAATCCAGAAGCAAGGAGAGCGTGCTTAAAAAGCTCACCGCAGTTTGCTTTGTTCTTATGATGGTACTCGCGGTTGTCTTCTTTATCATCAAGAGATAACTTAAACAGAAGAGAAATTCGGCTCCGTCTCAAACGAGACGGAGTTTTTTTGTTTTTATAGCCTTGCGGCGGCGATAAGGGGTCAGGTTTAAGGCGTGCATATCGGACAGCTACGTTGTTAAACCGCTTGACAAGACCCACGGG
>DVNX01000087.1 GCA_018714045.1 Candidatus Ornithoclostridium faecavium | reverse complement strand
ATTTTATTAAAGTTACGATCGCGGCATTAATAGCTATCGCGTGTTGCTTCTTGCTTCTTACTGCCATAATTTTATTAAAGTTACGATCGCGGCATTAATAGCTATCGCGTGTTGCTTCTTGCTTCTTACTGCCATAATTTTATTAAAGTTACGACCGCGGCATTAATAGCTATCGAGTATCGTTTCCTTATTACTAAGCGCGAATACAGCTCGCAACCTCGGTATTTGTCAGTGATGTGACCTCGGCTTTAACAACTATCGCGCGTTATTTCTTATTACTTACCGCGAAAGCTTTACGGGTTACGACCTCGAAATCGTCAATTTAAGAGCTTTTCAACTTTCGACCATATGCGAGATATTCTGCCGATAAATGATTGTCAAATCTTATCGCCTTTTCTTTACGTAACCCCGCACAGCTATCGTTTAGTGAAAAGTATGACCGCGACTGCCGTATATCGTTATCAGTCTCTTTATGCGAAGATTATACGGCTGTCGCCCCGCGACTCGACACGAGACAAAAAAAGCAGGCTGACGCCTGCCCTTTTCTTATTTACGCCGTTTTACGGCGGATTATCAAAGGCTTTTCGATACCTTTCACGCAATCGCCCGTAATCACGACTTTTTCAATCGATTTATCGCTGGGCACGTCGTACATGACGTCAAGCATAAGGTTTTCCATAATGGATTTAAGCCCGCGCGCGCCCGTCTTCATTCTTACAGTCTTGCCCGCAATCTCGAACAGCGCCTCGTCTTCAAACACAAGCTCTACTCCGTCGTCTGCAAACATAGAGGTATACTGCTTCGTAAGCGCGTTCTTGGGCTCTTTGAGTATGTTTACGAGCGCCTTTTCGTCGAGAGCGTTTATCGATACGACGACCGGAAGTCTTCCTACAAATTCGGGAATGAGACCGAACTTGATAAGGTCGTCGGGACGGATCTCGTTGCACACCTCGCCGTAAGTCGAAGTCTTAGTATTCTTTATCTCGGCGCCGAAACCGAGAGCCGCGCCTTGCATACGTTTTTCGATTATCTTTTCAAGCCCCACGAAAGCGCCGCCGCAGATAAACAGAATGTTTCTGGTATTTATCTGTATACACTCCTGCTGAGGATGCTTTCTTCCGCCGTTGGGCGGCACGTTGGCGACCGTGCTCTCTATTATCTTAAGGAGAGCCTGCTGCACGCCTTCGCCTGAAACGTCGCGGGTTATCGAAACGTTTTCGCCTTTCTTCGCTATCTTGTCTATCTCGTCGATATAGATGATGCCTACCTCAGCGCGCTTAATATCGTAATCCGCTTTTTTGATGAGCTTGAGCAGAATGTTTTCCACGTCTTCGCCGACGTAGCCCGCTTCGGTCAGAGACGTTGCGTCCGCGACCACGAAAGGCACGTCGAGGATCTTCGCCAACGTGCTCGCCAGCAAAGTCTTTCCGCAACCCGTAGGTCCTAAGAGCAACACGTTGCTCTTTTCCAGCTCAACGTCGCCTTTAGCTTCGCAGGTAAGCCTCTTGTAGTGATTGTAGACCGCTACGGACAGCACCTTTTTAGCCTGATCCTGTCCAACGATATATTCGTCGAGTCTCGCCTTTATCTCGTGCGGCGTGGGCACGTTTATAGCGTGTTTTTTAGCGGCTTCGTTCGCGGGCGCGGTGTACTCCTGCTCCATAAGTTCATAGCAGAATTCAACGCATTCGTTGCAGATATTCACGCCGTTGGGGCCTGAAAATATCTTCTCGACTTCGCCCTCTCCTCTTCCGCAGAAAGAACACTTATTGATTTCTTTTTCCACTTAAATTACCTCTTATAATAGATCTGGTCGATGAGCCCGTACTCAAGCGCTTCTTCGGGACTGAGGAAATTATCTCTGTCCGTATCTTCGAGCACCTTCTCGTACGGCTGGTTGCAGTTTTCCGCAAGAATTCTCGTCAGTTTGTCCTTGGTCTTTTTGAGGTGGTTTGCCATGATCTCGACGTCGGACGCCTGTCCCTGCGCTCCGCCAAGAGGCTGGTGTATCATGATCTCGCTGTTGGGCAGCGCGTATCTCTTTCCTTTCGTGCCTGCCGCGAGCAGGAACGCGCCCATGGACGCCGCCATACCTATGCAGATAGTGCTGACGTCGCACTTGATGTATTTCATCGTATCGTAGATAGCAAGACCCGCGCTTACGCTTCCGCCCGGGCTGTTGATGTATATGCAGATATCCTTTTCGCTGTCCTTAGCTTCAAGGAATATAAGCTGCGCTACCACGAGATTTGCCGTATAATCGTTGATTTCGTCCGTAAGAAAGATTATTCTGTCCTCAAGCAGTCTCGAATAAATGTCGTACTGCCTTTCACCCCCGTCAACCTTGTCGATGACGTATATGTTATTCTTCACTATTTCGTCCTTTTTCATATAAATCCCTCCTTTATGATATTCTCAACGAACCGATTTGCGTCCTTATCTCCCGTTTTTCAGAGAGATAAGAACGTAAGTTGTCATATTAAATTACTTGATATTGTTGTTGTTTCTGAGGAATTCGAACGCTTTTTTGCTGAGCATCGAGCTTCTCAGATAGCTTCTGTGCTGATCGGTAACGTTCTTCTTGAACTCTTCGAAAGACATGTTGGCTTCTTCAGCGGATTTTTCCAGATCCTGTTCGACCTCTTCGTCTGTAACGGTGATGTTAGCCGCCTTGATGATCTCCTGCAGAACGAGTCTGAGTTTTACGTTCTTAGCCGCGCCGGTCTTGTAGGTATTGAGAAGGTTTTCTCTGGTCTGACCCGTCATCTTGTAGAACTGTTCGGGATCGCCGCCCTGATACATGACTCTGTACTCGAATTCCTTTACCATGTCTTCGGCTTCGTCGTTGATCATGCATTCGGGGATATCTACCTGCGCGTTTTCAGCGACTTTCTCGATGATAGCCTGATCGAGAGCATAGCCCGCTTCCTCTTCCTTCTTGGAAACGAGTCTGTCCTTGACGCTCTTCTTGTAGTCGTCTACGGTGTCGAACTCAGAGATATCCTTTACGGTCTCGTCGTCGAGAGCGGGAACGTTCTTTACGGTCGCGCTGTGCAGAACGACTTCGAATTCAGCGTCCTTACCTGCGAGGTTTTCAGCATGGTAATCTTCAGGGAACTTGACTTTTACGACTTTGGTCTCGCCCGCCTTCATGCCGACCATCTGATCTTCGAAACCGGGGATGAACGAGCCGCTGCCGAGAACGATCGTATAATCCTTAGCGGTGCCGCCTTCGAACTTTACGCCGTCAACGCTGCCGCTGAAATCGATAACGCACTTATCGCCGTTTTCGATTGCTCTGTCGCCGATCGGTTCCCAGCTTCCTGCGTTTTCGAGATCCTTTTTGATCTCCGCTTCGACCTCTTCGTCGGAAACTTCGGTGCTCTGCTTTTCAAAGTCGATGCCGGTGTACGCGCCCAGCGTAACGGTCGGGCGCAGCTGAACGGTCGCGGTGTACTTAAGCGTGCTGTCGCTTATAGCCGCAATGTCGATATCGGGTCTGTCGACAGGGAAAAGATCGCTTTCCTTGTCCATGATCTCGCCGTAAGTCTCAGGCAGAATTATATCCAACGCGTCTTCGAAAAATACGCCGACGCCGTACATGTTCTCAATGACCTTGCGGGGAACCTTACCTTTGCGGAAGCCCTCGATCTGGAACTTGCCCTTGTTCTTTTCGTAAGCTTTGGTAAGAGCGTTCTTCCACTCTTCCTCGCTTACCTCTACGGTAAACTTTACGCGGTCTTTTTCAAGAAGTTCTTTTGTGTAGTTCATTTTTATATCCTCTCTTTGATTGTTTTTGATAATTTTACACAGTGAAATAATTTTAGCACAATCGCCGATTTATTGCAATTTAAATTGCAAATATTTTATAAATATTTTATAATAAATTCAATGCCGATAAAAGACGGCTTAAAGAGGTACCATGCCCAACGACTTCATTACCTTAAACGCTCTGTCCAAAGAGCTTGACAGCGCCGTATCGGGCGGCAAGATAGACAAGATAAGCATGCCCGAAGCGGACGAGATAAATATCCATATCAGAAAAGGCGGAGAAAACCTTATCCTCGCCCTATCTGCCAACGCACAAAACCCGCGCATACACCTGACCACGGTGAGAAAGACTAATCCTCTTACCGCCCCCGCTTTCTGCATGAGACTGAGAAAGTGCCTCGCAGGCGGCGTGATAAACGGCGTTTCCATGCTCGGCAACGACCGTATCTTCAACTTTTCCGTAACCGCACGCAACGAACTGCGCGACGAAGTAACTTATTCCGTTATAGCCGAAACGATGGGACGATACAGCAATATCCTTCTCGTGGACTCTAACGGCATAATAAAAGACACTCTCAAACAGGCGTCTTTCGACACCGCGACAAAGCGCTGTCTGCTACCTTCGGTAAAGTACGAACTGCCACCCAGAAACAAAATACCCTGCACAGATCTGAACGCGGTAAAGCAAGCGCTTTTAAATTATAGCGGCTCCGACCTTACTGGATTTATCATGAGCGCTATATCCGGTTTTTCTGTCGCTACGGCAAAAGAACTGCTCTATTTGGCTGGCGCGGAAAATTCAGAAGTACCCGACGAAAAAACGGTCGATCATATAATATCCGCCCTCGCCGTATTCCTCGACGTCAACGGAAACAAAGCGTATTCGCCCTGCTGCAGCGTCGTCGAAGGCACAGAGGACGATTATTTCGTATTCCCTTATAAGTCTTCGCCTTTATCCTTTACCCCTGCGCCGACTTTAAGCGCCGCGATAGAGAGATGCATAGGCAAAAAGGATGAAAAGTACAGAAGGAACGAACATACTAAGCACCTCAGAAAAGCGCATGCCGCTGCCGTGACCAGACTCAGAAAGCGCCTTGAAAAATGTCGCGCACGCTTATCCGAAGCTTCAGGTCTTGAAAAGAATAAAAAGTACGGAGAACTCATCACCGCGAATATGTACAAGATACAGCGCGGAGACAAGAGCGTGACCGTTCAGGATTATTATCAGCCCGATATGCCCGAAATAACCATACCTCTCGACGAAAGGCTTACTCCCGGGCAGAACGCTCAGCAGTATTTCAAAAAGTACGCAAAGCAAAAGCGCACGCTCGAAGTCGTAAACGCTCAGATAGAAGAAAGCGAAACTGACCTTGAATACCTTCTCAGCATCGAACCGTCGATCGAGACCTGCTCTACCGACGACGAGATAGCAGAAGTCGAAGCAGAACTTATCGAAGCAGGCGCCCTCAAACCTTCGGGAAGACGCAATAAAACACGCACAAAAGCCGCTCAGCCCTATTTCTACGAAGCCGGCGGGTTTACGATAGCGGTCGGGAAAAACAACCTTCAAAATGACAAACTGACTTTTAAGATCGCCAACGGCGGCGACCTCTGGGCGCACGCAAAAGACGTACACGGCTCTCACGTTATCGTCTTTGCAGAAGGTCGCGAAATACCCGAAAACGTTATTCAGACCGCTTGCGAGATAGCCTGCTTCTACTCCCAGGCTCAACCCGGGGTAAAGACGGTATGCGATTATACTTTCAGAAAAAACATTAAACGCCACCCTTCGGGCAAACCCGGTATGGTGCTTTATACGACTTACAACAGCGCGACCGTGATCGCCGACGAACATAAGGAACTCATTCAGAAAGACTGACTAAAGAGTATCTATCGTAAAAATCTCATAGAAAAGCGCGCCCTTACCTGTGAGGTGAACCCCAAAAGTTGGACACTTTTGGAGGTGCATATCACTGCAAGGCGCGTTTTAGTTATCAAGTATTTCACAAACGACCGATGTTGAACCTGCCGTACCGATATACGACATTAAGCGCTCAATCTATTAAATCTTGACGACAGCATTATTTTTCTTTGACAACTTCGCTGTTTTCCCTCTCATTGCCACGCGAAAGCGATATTTCTCGCAAATATATTTTGTTTTAAAGCGATTTTTATGCTCTTATCTTATTGTGTTCTGCAAAAAAAGCGCGGCTTTTCTGCCGCTGCCGTAATAATTTCATTATCGTTTTTCAAAGTTGTTTTGTACTTCCGCATTTTCCGCACAGCTTTACTCCGATCAAGCTCCGATTATTCGCCTTGACATCGCTGCAACGCAGTCTTTTATCCGATGGGCTTAAGCTTATCGAGCACGCTTTGAAAATAATCGGGAAGAGGCGCGGTAAAAGTCATCTCTTCACCCGTCCTCGGATGCGTCAGCACGAGTTTATACGCGTGAAGGAGTTGTCCGTTTAGTCCGAAAGCATCGCTTCCGCCGTAAGTCCTGTCTCCGACTACGGGATGACCGATATAGCGCGAATGCACTCTTATCTGATGAGTCCTGCCCGTCTTGAGCTCGTATTCCATAAGCGTATACACCGAATATCTCTTGACGACCTTATAAAGAGTTATCGCAAGCCTTCCGTCTTTCGCGACCGCGTATTTCTTTCTGTCGGCGGTACTTCTCGCGAGAAAATTCCTTATCTCTCCGCTGTCTTTCTGTACCACTCCGTCAACAAGGGCGTAATAATAGCGCTTAGCGCTCTTTTCGGCTATCTGTTTCTGAAGCGATATGTGTGCATAATCGTTTTTGGCTACAACGAGAAGCCCTGACGTGTCCTTATCCAGACGATGCACGATACCGGGGCGCGCGACTCCGTTTATACCGCTAAGAGAAGAAAGTTTAAACAGTAGCGCATTGACGAGCGTATTGTCATATGCCCCGGGCGCGGGATGCACTACCATGCCCTGCGGCTTGTTGACTACGGCAAAATCTTCATCCTGCCATACTATCTCTATCGGAATATCCTGCGGGGAAAGATCGAGCTCTTTGGGCGCGGGATTGACTATGACGACGACGTCTCCCGCTTTAAGTAAGGCACCCGACTTAGCGGCTTTTATTCCGTTTACAGTCACGTTGCCTTCCTCTATCAGATTCTTAGCGTGCGAACGCGTGCATTCCGCCTTTTCGGCAACGAATACGTCCAGTCTCGTTCCGCCGCTCTCTGCGACCGCCTTTATCTCTTCGCCTGCCATGTCAGTCCGCCTTATCCGAGTCCGCAACGCGTTTTACGGATTTTGTCATACGTCCGACGAGAGATTCAGCTTGTTCTTTTATTTCGGTCTTCTCTTCTTTGCAGACTGCTTTCCCGTTGTTTCCGTCAAAGCAGCCGTCAACCGCTGTCGCGTCGACGGTTTTTTTATCTTTTTCAGATCCGTTTGTCAAAACGCTATTCTCGGTACTGTAGCCCACTTCTACGCTTTCGGTAACGCCGCTCTTTTGTTTTTCTTTGTCCGCCTTTTTCTCTTCGCCTTCGTTAACTACGAGAGTTTCGGGAAGATCATCGGTATTCTTTGGCTCTTTTGCAAAATCGCCCTCTTTATAACCGAAAAACACATACACGACAATGCAAAGCAATCCTACCAACACGAAAATGTCAGCGATATTGCCGACGCCGAAATTATCTATCCCGAAAAACGTTTTAAGAAAAGTATAGTCGATAAAGTCGCGAACGTATCCGAACGCAAGCCTGTCGACAAGATTACCCACGCCGCCCGCTACGATCGCGATAACGCCGTATCTGAAAAGCTTAGGAGACCTGGGTCTCCAGATAAGCAATGCGACAAGCGCGACCATGGCGATCGCCGTCACGGCGATCAGTCCCGCGGTCTTTCCGCCGAATATACCGAACGACGCGCCGTCGTTGTGCACCTCGATGAGTTCGTATATGCCTTCGTATACGACATAACTGCCGCCGTGTTTTTCGAGAAAAGCGAAAGCGACGGGTTTGGATATCAGATCCACGGCAAGAAGCGCTATAAATAACAGCGCCTCGATTATATATGCCTTATATCTTTTGATTTTGTCCGACATAGCAATTAAATTTCCTTGCAAATTTTGAACCGCACTTTAAACGGTCTCAGAGCGAAAATTTCCTGACAACGTTTAACATAAGACTTTTTCAGAATATTTTACGGTAATATATTCCGTTCAAGGAGGCTCTATCTTAAACCAATGGAAAAAACAGTGCTTTACTCCTTATTTTCAAGAATTGAACCTGCCCAAACAGTCTTATTTGTACTTATTACGGAGCGACGCGGGTCCCTGTATCATTACTCCTTCGGGCGTAAATAGGAACATGTGGTCGTTTATCCTCTGCTGAGCGCCGCCGAGAGCATATATAGCGCCGCTTAAGATATCGAGAGTGCGCTGAGAATCTTTATCGTTCACCTTAGAAAGATCGATGATTATCGCCTGTCTCTTTCTCAGTCCGTCTATGATGACGCGGACGTCGTCGAAAGTCCTCGGCTCAGTGATAATGACATTGCCGATATTATTGGGATCGATCTCTTCCTTTTTCTGCTTTCCGAATCCGAAAAAGCCGCGCTTCTTCTTTTCAGCAGGCTGCGCCTGCACGTTCTCGTAATTGTAAGCGCCGTCCTGCGGAGCCCCGTATGCGGGCTGCGGCTGATATCCGTTCTGTTGCGGATAGCCGTTGTAACCCTGCGGCTGATATCCGTTCTGCTGCGGATAGCCCTGCGGCGCCCCCTGCTGACCGTAAGCGGGAGCCTGCGGCTGAGCGTAACGCGGCGCTTCGGATTGACCGTACACGGGCGGTTGAGCCGGTCTGTAAGGAGCACGCTGACCGTTGTCGTATCCGCTATAGCCACCCTGAGAAGGCGATCCCGAGGGCTGGTAAGGTCTGCCCTGCGCGGGATTAGCGCCCTGCGGAGCTGACGGGATAGTCCTTCCGCCGTAACTACCGTTCTGAGGCGCGGCAGGAAGCGACCTGCCCCCGTAATTTCCGCCCTGAGGAACATAGCCTCTTGAGGCAGAATCGTATCCTCTGTCCCCTGCATTATATCCCTGACCGTATGCAGGACGGCCGCCCTGCGGCGCGTACCCTCTCGGAGGAACAACGGGCGTTCTGCGACTGTTATTGGTATAACTGTCGTTTTCTTCGTTATTGAATCTTCTTCTGTCGTCGTCCATACCTGACCCCTGTTACTTATTTCTTTCGCCGAACAGCACTCTGCCCGGTCTTACCATGTTCGACCCGCCGTATTCGATCGCGGGCGCGTAGTCGTTAGACATACCGCATGAACAAATATCGGGCGATACGTTTCCGCCCCTCATTTTTTCAAGCCCTGCGAAAAGCAAAGCGAATTTTTTATAATATCCGATAAGAGCATTGATTTCAACATTCGGCATAACGCTCATAATGCCTTTTACGTTTATGTGACAAAAGCCCCGCAAGCTGTCGACAAAGCCGTAAAGCTCTTCGGGATCGACTCCGCCCTTGCTCAGTTCGCTTCCCATATTGATTTCGACAAGGCAATCTGCGGTTATTCCGCGCTTTGCGTATTGTTTTTCTATCTCATCGGCAAGAGAAAGCCTGTCCAGAGAATGTATAAGCGCGACCTTACCAGCAATATACTTGACTTTATTAGACTGCAACTGCCCTATGATATGGTAATTGAGTCCCGATGCGGGATCGTATTTCTGTACGAATTCCTGAACCCTGTTTTCGCCGACGTCCGTCAAAAGCGATTTTTCGGCGATAAAGTCAAGAAGTTCTTTAGGTTGAGTTTTCGTAGCGGCAACTATCCTGACCTGTCTGCCGACATCCGCCGACAGTTTTTCGACCTTTTCCTTGAAGCTGAGTATATTGCTCTCTATAACGGTTTCGTCCAACATATTGTCACCTTCTTAGAATCATAATACCACACAAAGTCACCAAAGTAAAATATTTTAATAAAATAAATAAAAACAACAGACGACGAAGACACAGGCAAATAAGCGTCAAGGTCGACGCGACGCATAAAAACTTTCTCCGTCAACCGATAACATCAGATGCACCTAAAGCGAATTAAGTCATGCGATCCACTCTCAAATCAAAGTCGATCATAAAAAATCGAGCAGAATTTATATGGACAAAACGTATTGAAAAAACATCTTCGAAAAC
>DVNX01000086.1 GCA_018714045.1 Candidatus Ornithoclostridium faecavium | reverse complement strand
GATCTTATTCTTTACGTAAGTCTGAGAAGCGGGATCTTCACCGACAATGATTACGGCAAGGCTCGGCTTTCTGCCGTATTTTTCTTCAAAAGACTTAACGTCGTCCTTTAATTTAGCGCGCGTATCCGCCGCGACCTGCTTTCCGTATATCAGCATATCAGTTCTTCCCTCCGATCTGTTTAAAAATACCTGCGAGAACTCCGTTTACGAAAACGTAGCTGTCGGGCATGGAATACGTTTTAACTATGTCCAGGATCTCGCTTATCGAAACCGCAGGCGGAATGTCGGGCATATATTTCATTTCGTACGCCGCGAGCAATATCGCCGCCATATCAGGTTTGAAAATGCGCTCTAAGCTGAAGTTGCGCGAATTCGCGCAGATGAGATCTGTAAGTTCGTCGTAATGCTCTTTTACTCCGCTGACGACGTTTTTAATATAATCTTTGTCGGCAACGGTTATTTCGCTGTCGGCAAAAACGGTCTCCATCGTAGGAGACTCTTCCTGCTTGTCCTTATTGAAAAGCCACTCGAAAACGAGTTTGTACGCGTAATCGCGCGCCTTCTTTCTGCTCATATGTTTCTCCGTCGTAAACCCTCCGACGCATGACGCGCCGAAGGGCTTAATAAATTTTTCGTCAGTTGGAATAAACTACGCCCGCAACGTTTACGTTTACGGCTCTGACCTTGTAAGACGTCGCTCTTTCTACTTCGGTCTTGATCTTTTCCTGCAGACCCGCTACCACTCTCGGTATAACGTAGCCGTAATATACGTTTACGGAAACGTCTATGATAGCGGTCATGTCGTCGTAAAGCTCGACCGAAATGGCGGTGTTCTTCTTATTTTTACCCAGCTTAATGTTCTTTGACAGACCCGCTTCGTACGATACGGAAGCTATACCGTCGACCTGAGAAGCCGCGCTGCCCGCCACCGAAGTGATTATGCTCACGTAGGTCTCTCTCGCCTGATAGTTGTCCTGCGACATATCACACCTCCGAAATATACCTTTATTGTATCATACAATCGCGCGTTTGACAAGCGTTAAGCGGTATATGGAACGACGACTACCTCGCTTGCGGTATAATCCGTTTCTTCGAGAATGACGTTGAGGATCTGAGCTACTTCCTGAGCCTCGAGCTCGCTCTTGTTGATGATGACGTTCACGTTATTGGTGCTCATCGTCACGACGGCGTCGTCAAAGCCTTTTGCCTTGATAAGACTTTCGATCACGAGCTCCGCTTCGATATTGTTAAGAAGATCCTGTCTCATGGTCTCAGCGGTAGCCTTTGCTTCTTCGGTAGAGGTCTCGGACGCGATGATAGCTTCGAGGTAGCTCATTTCTTCAGCTCTCGCGGTCTCGCGGCTGGTGCGGTATGTATTGAAGAATGTTTCGACTACGTCGCCGCCCGTTACCTGTCCGCCGTCGTCGGTCTTAGAGAACCAGTCGCTGTTCAGCGCGAAATTGAGTACGCCGGTAAGCACGAGAAGAGCGACCATGCTGCAAAGGATTATCACCTTTTTTGCGTTTGAGGAAAGTTGCTTTTTAACTTTCACTGCCTGAGTTTGTTCTGCCATAAAATACCTCCATGGATCAAAAAATATATATTTTTGTTGCCTTACGGCTTTTTGCCTTTCTTCCTTCCTGCATTATTATATTAACGGTCATTTCATTTTATACACCTTGATCTTACTTCCGTCGACTTTGAGCAAAGCGCATATCGCGTCGATTATCTTTATTTTTACGGCAACGTCGTCTCCGCCTTCGGCAACAACGACTATCCCTTGTATTTTTGCGGGAGTCTTAGATACGATGAGCGGCTGCTGAACGCCGTCTACCGTGATGATGACGGGCGTTGACGTAGTCGTAGTGTTTTCGACTACTCTGTCGCTGTTATCGTCGCTGTCGGTAGTGACCGTGGTCACAGTCTCTTCGTCGTAAGCGATCTGTACGCTTTCTGCTCCGTCGTACGTGATCAGTATCTCGCATTTCCCGACGCCTTCTATCGCAGATACGATATCAGCGACCTTTTCCACGGTCTCGGACGCTCCCGTCGCTTCAGACACTTCCGTCTTATCCCTTACCTGCGTATATACGAAATATCCCAGAAGGAATACCGCGCAAAGCGCTACCGCAACAATGATTTCTATATGCTTGACGCTTTTGAGTTTTGCGATGATGCCCAGTTTTTCGTTTACGTCGTTACTTGTTGTCATATACCCTCACTTCGTCGCAGTTCACGACGGAACCGACAAGAGATTTTATTTCTTCTTCGCATTCTTCCTTAGTCTGAATGCACATGGTCAGGTCTACGTTCACCCTGTCAATTCCATATATATTTCCTACGCTTTGAAAAATTACAACAACGGCGTTTTCGTAGCCGCGAAGTTTAAGATAATTCGTTATTTTTTGTTCGTCGCTGTATTTTCTGTCCTCGTTTACGCTTTCGACGAATGCGGAGTCCGTTTCAAACGCGTCGTCGAAATATTTTGAAAAATCGATATCTGACTTAAGCGCCTTTGCTATCGGCGAAGCGATGACAAGCACAACGATAAGCGCGTAAACGCCTTTAACGTATTTATTGCTCTCGCCCTCAGGCGTCAGAACATCGATAAGGACGCCGATAACGACGACACCGACGATGCTCATTATCCACGCCGTCATACTACCCCCGCGTTACACGTTGCCACTATCAGCATGACCGTAACGATAAACATGAATCCTACGCCGAGGATTATCGCGACGAGTATCCCCAGGTTTTTGGAAACCCCGGTAAGCATTGCGGAAAACCTTTCGTCCGAAACGGGCTCTATAAGTCCGCTGACAAGTCTTAGTCCCAGCGAAAACACGGCAATTTCTATTACGGGCGCTATTATTGCGGCGATTATCAAGAGCGTAATCACCAGTCCCGCAGAGTTCTTGATGAGAACTATCCCTGCGAGAACGAGATCGAAACCGTCAGAAAGATAGCCTCCGAGAAGGGGCACGTAACTCTGAAGCGCGAACTTAGCCGTCTTTATCGATACCGTGTCCGCTATCGCTCCCGTTACGCCCTGCGCTGACAAAAATGTCGCAAATATTCCGAATACTCCTCCCAGCACGAAATTGGCGCAAGTCTTGAAAAAGTCGGTGAGCTTTGAAAGTTTTATGTTTTTGCTCAGATTCCCTATTATGCCTATCGTCGTAGCGGCAATGAATAAAGGAAACACGAGCGACGTGACGACGGCGGTCACGCCTGTCGTGAGTATCGCGGTAACGGGCTGATATACCGAAGCCGACGTTACGGCTCCCAGCGCCGTAAGCAGAGTAAGCAGAAGCGGAAAAGAAGCGTTCATAAGCGATTGCATAGAGTTTACCGTAGAAGAAGCGTTCACAAGCAGTTTCGCCACTTTAGCGACGACTACGGATATCATCGCGGCATAACACGCGAAATATATTATTTCCGTCGTGCTCTTTTTAAGAAAACCGCCTGAAAATCCGCCGACTATCGAGTACAGAAGCGCTATCGCGAATATCGCTATGAGAGACGGAAGCGCATCGCTTACCGCGCCCGACGCCATATCTGCCGCAGCGCTTAAAAAACCTTGCTCGTTCAGGTCGTACTTCCCGCCTATAACGTCTTTGACCGTCTGCAATATCCCGTTTTCAGATATGCCGCCAATATCGCCGTATTCGTCCAGCCAGCTTTCGAGATCGGAAAAATCGAGCTCGCCCAGCTTGTCCTCGACTTCGTCTTCGAGCTTTTCTTCAGCGGAATCTTCGGCATAAACCGTCGCGCCGCAAAGCAACAACGCGACCAGGCTCAGAAATATTATCAATGCCGTTTTTCTTTTTAACCTTTTCATACCAACCCCGCGACCGCGTCGATAAGCGCGTTTACTATAGGCAAAGCGCTCAGAAATATCGCTATTTTGCCGCCCAAAGCAATCTTTTTGGATATTCCGCCCGCCTCGATATCGTCGCATAGTCCGCAAGCGTATTCAGTCAGATAACCTATCCCGACGATTTTAAGAAGCGTAGAGAACAATTTGTCATCTATTCCCGTCCTGTCGACTATCGACTGCAGAGAAACGAGTACGGACGACAGCGACTTTATGCAGATTATAAGTATCACTACTCCCGTAGCGACCGCGACTACGGCAGCATACTGTCCGTCCGTCTTTTTGAGAAGAAGACAGGCTATCGCGCCTATCAGACCGACCGATACCAACCTGAATATGTCCATCAGTATATCCCGAGTACTGATTTCAGACTGTCGAACAGCCCGCCGATCATGTCGACTACCATAAGAAGAACGATGACGAGACCCGTCAGTGTGACCAGCGTAGCGATCTCGTCCTTATCGCTTTTCTTCAGAACCGTATTTATTATCGCGGTCAGAAGCCCTACTCCCGCAATTTTAAAAATTATGCTTACTTCCATTACCCCTCCGTATCATGCGACAAGAAGCATAGCCGCAAGTCCCGCCAGAATTCCCAGTTTAAAGGAAAGTGCGCCGTATTTTTTATAGTTCTGCTTAGCGCTTTCTGATATCGGCGTCAGATTCGCGCGGTATTTCGAAAGCTCTGCAAGCTGTGTATCGAGATCCGATCTTCCAAGCGAAAACAGCATTTCAGCGACTACGTTTTTTTCATA
Organism: Candidatus Ornithoclostridium faecavium; assembly: GCA_018714045.1. Taxonomy (GTDB): domain Bacteria; phylum Bacillota; class Clostridia; order Christensenellales; family UBA3700; genus Ornithoclostridium; species Ornithoclostridium faecavium. The sequence continues at coordinate 3,499 of DVNX01000086.1, read as the reverse complement.
ACCCGTCAGCAGTTTGGTATTTACAGCCAGCATGCAATCCTGCTTTGAAAACGCTCCTTTTTCGAGCAATTTTACATATTCGGATAATATTTTTACCGCATCGCTTTTTCTGTCAGCTACATACGAGGACGTAATTTCGAGCGGCGGCGACTGCAGAAACGATATACCTTTTTCGAGTGCGTCTATATATCCGAGAATTTCTGTAAGCAACGACGATCTTCTGCGATAATACGCGTTTACGCCGTAACCTACATATCCGCAACATACGAATAAAAGCGCGCCGACAAGTATTTTCAGCAACTTTTCAACCTCTCTTTATCTATTATCGCTGACACTTTCCCGACGTCACCCAGTTCGACGAAATACCTTACGAAAGCCGCAAGCGCGCGGTAGGTCTTGTCTTTGAGAAGACTGAGCGCGTCGTTTGCGTGTACGGTCGCAATAATCTTTACTCCCGATCGCGATATATCGGCTAAACAGTCTATCTCTTCCTTTCCGAATATCTCGTCTGTAGCTATCACGTCGGGTCGAAGCGCTCTGACAGCCCCCTCGTATCCGCTTTTCTTGTCAGAAAATAGCAAAACGTCAGTATTTTTTCCGAGATCGAAAGACGGAACGCCGTTCACGCTTGCGGAAAGCTCGTTCCTCTCGTCGATCAGAACAACGTTTTTGCCTTTATCTGACAATATTCTTACGAATTCTCTCAGAATAGTCGTTTTGCCCATGCCTGGCGGAGATATTATTACGGTATTGTCGAAGTCGTCGGCTATTGCGCTCAACGCGCTCGCGCAGCCGAATATCTGTCTGGGTATCCTTATGCAGAGCGAATTCACGTTTTTTAAAGTGAAAAGCCTGCCGTTTTTGTAGACTCCTTCGCCCGAAACCCCTATCCTTATGCCGTCGTCGCAACTCAGATACCCACCTGCAAGCTGAGAGTTGACAGAATATACGCTGTGTTTCGTTGCAATAGCAAGAACATGATCTATATCGTCTTTAGTTACCGTATATTCGTGTCCGTCTTTATCGCAAACGGCTGAATATATGCCGTATTCCGCCGCAGACAGAGGTTTATTGATTCTCATTCTGACTTCGGTAAGTTTGTCTGCATCTGTTCCCGTCTTCAGAATATCGTAAATCCTTACAGGTAAAAGGTCGTTCAACATAAAATCGCTCCTTTGCTACAATAATCTATGCGGACAAGTCTGCCGTATTTCACAAGTCGCAAAATTTTACAAAATTCGCTAAAGCCATCGCTATAAGCCTATCTTAAACGACAATGAGACAACATACTTCAGAATTTAAAATTATTTTCATTACGGGTTTTTCGTCGTTTTCACACTTAAAATCAATAAACGATCTGCAATCGACACTTATCGTTATTAGTTATAATTCAGACAATTTTAGAAAAATATAGGCTAATATTATTCTAATTTAAAGTGATTTTCATAATAAAGTCTGTTGATTCGATGAGTCCTGCCCTTTCTAAGACCTTCAACTGGATTTTCATTGAAATTGAATTTTACAAGCATATCGATCTTCAGAAAAACAGAAACGATATAAAGTTTTTATCCGATGATCCTTTACGGAAAAGAGAGATATAGATTAATTCGAAATAAGGCGTTTTGCTCGTTGTCATATAAATATCCGCTCTTTTATATCTGCTTCGTCTGCATATCAAAAAAAGGATATTTATTTTTCTTAAAGCCGACTGAGTGCCGTACGACAGATAAACTTTGAACAGAAACTCGGCTTGCGTTGCGACGATGAATTTTATTAAACTTTAGTAATACTGCAAATTTTTAAGAATTTAATTTAATAATTCAGATAAAAAACGCGCGGCAAAACTGCCGCGCGGGTATCGTTTAAAACGGAGTATTAAACCCTGGACATATAAGAACCGGTACGGGTATCGACTCTGATCGTGTCGCCTTCGTTGACGAAAAGCGGTACGTTGAGCGTATATCCCGTTTCAAGGGTCGCGGGCTTCGTAGCGTTGGTGGTAGTGTTGCCCTTAACGCCCGGCTCGCTTTGAACTATCTTAAGCTCTACAAAGTTGGGAGGCTCGACAGAGAACGGGCTGCCGTTGTAGAAAGAGACAGTAACCTCGCCGTTTTCGGGTACGAACTGCAAAGCTTCTTCGCATGCTTCCTTGTTGAGCGGGATCATGTCGTAAGTTTCGTTATCCATGAAATAATACAGATCGCCGTCGTTGTAGGAATAGCTCATCGTCTTGCGCTCGATATGCGCGGTCGGGAACTTGTCCGTCGGGTTGAACGTCATTTCGATAACGCCGCCGGAGATAACGTTGCGAAGCTTGGTTCTTACGAACGCAGCGCCCTTACCCGGTTTGACGTGCAAAAAGTCGACGATAGTCATAACTTTGCCGTCCATTTCAAAGGTTATACCCTTTCTGAAATCGCCTGCCAATATAAAATCAGCCATAAAAAACCTCCATTTTGCTTATGCTTCTAATTATTTTTATCATAAAACGGATATATCCGTCAATTCTCTTTTACAGTACTATCAGATTTTTGTCCGCGTGAGTGAGTATTTCCGCGCCGTTTTTCGTTACAAGCGCCATATCCTCTATCCTGAGACCGAAATCTCCTTCAAGATATACACCGGGCTCAACGGTAATTATCATGCCCTCTTTAAGCACCTCGTCGCACCTCGGCGAAAACGCGGGCATTTCGTGTATATCGACGCCGACGCTGTGGCCGAGTGAATGCGAAAAGAATTTATCGAGACTGAATTTTGCCAGATAATTTCTCGCTACCGCGTCGATATCGCAGCACTTTTCGCCGATTTTTATTGCCTTTTCCGCCAGTTTGTTAGCTTCGAGCACAGCATTGTAAGCACGCGCTTTCCTTTCGTCTACGGCGCCGAGGGCTACCGTCCTCGTCATGTCGGAACAATATCCTTTGTATTTAGCGCCGAAATCCATTGTCACGAATTCGCCTCTTCTCAGCTTTCTTTCGCTTCTGTGCGCGTGCGGCTTGCTGCCGTTTTCACCGAATGCGACTATACTGTCGAATGCGAGTTCGCAACCGTTTTTCAGCATTATATATTCAAGTCTCGCCGCTATTTCGATTTCGGTAACGCCTTCCTTGATGAAAGGCAATATCTCGTTGAAAGCGGTTTCCGTAACGCTCTGCGCGGTTTTGATGAGACTTATCTCTCTTTCAGTCTTTATTGCGCGTATCTTAGAAAAAGCTTCGTCTACCGCGACGAATTCAACGCCTTTGAAAAGCTCTTCGAGAGATCTGTACTCCCCGTAAGAAACGTTTTCTTCTACGCCTAAAGCTTTGACGCCGAGATCGTCAACTATTCCCTTTATTTCTTCAACTCCGCCCAGAAGGACTTCGAATCGGTCGCCGATGGCGTTCTTAGCCTCTTCGAGATAACGCATATCGGTAAAGAAATAATCTTTGTCGTTAGTAATAAGTATGCGGCAGTTGGTACTTTCGTATCCCGAGAGATAGAAAGTATTGGATGCCGT
>DVNX01000085.1 GCA_018714045.1 Candidatus Ornithoclostridium faecavium | reverse complement strand
GCGCGCCTCAGGGCTGGTTTGTATTATTCTGGTCTGGTATAAGCTATGAAAACTACTTACCCTTGATAAGAGGAAGGAGGAGAATATGAATAATAAAATCAAATTTTTCGCCGCAATTCTCATACTGATATTTTCGGCGACCGCGCTTGCCGCGTGCACGCAGGGAAAAAGCAATACTTTAGGAGAACCTGCGGCGATGAGCTACCCCGAATATTCCGAATTCAGCGGCGAAGGATACAAAGCCTTAAACAGATCCGCAAAAACCTTCTCTTTCGATCTTGCGACAGGAGTTTTTGAATCGGAAGACAGAAACGACAACTTTGCGATATCCCCGATAAGCGTATACGCTGCCCTCGCGCTGGCGGCGGAATGCGCGGGCGGGGAAACGAGAAAACAGATAGTAAGCGCGCTTAACACTACTTACGACGCGCTTTATCAGAACTACGGATTGCTGATCCGCTCTCTTCAGCGCGAATTCGACACGGGTAAACTGACTCTTTACAACTCGGTATGGCTGGACGCAAGAGTGCCGTTCAGACAAAGCGCGGTAAATACCCTTTCAGAAAAATATTACTGCTATTCCTACTCTGCGGATTTCGCGGGCGACAACGACAATGCGAACAAAGCGATCCGCTATCACGTTAAAAAGCAGACGAACGGGCTTATCGAACGCGACTTCGATCTTGGTACAGAAACCCTGTTCACGCTGATATCCACCCTGTATCTCAAAGACAACTGGCTGAGAGCGGGCGACGATATATCCCTTACCGCGAAAAATCATACATTCAAAGGCGCAAACGGCGAAAAGAGCGAAAAGTTCCTGCAAAGCAAATATATCTCAGGCAAAGCGCACGACGGAGACGGTTTCACCGCGTTCTATACGACGACTTACGAAGGATATAAAATCAAGTTTCTGCTTCCCGACGAAGGCGTAAACGTAAAAGACGTATTTACCGCGGAAAATCTGAACGAGATCAACGAGGTAAGCGATTTCAATGCAATTGACGAGAGTGCGCGCAAGCAATATTTCACCCGCTGTCTGTTCCCTGAATTTAAAGCGGGATACGACAACAACTTAAAAAAAGTGCTTTCGCAGATGGGAATAACCGACCTCTTCACGACTGATTGCGACATGAGCGGGCTTATCGACGCGTCTTTCGCCTCCCCCGTTTTCTGTCCCGAAGTCAGACACGTCGCAACGCTGAGCGTTGACAGAAAAGGGATAGAAGGCGCGGCTGTCACCGTGATAGCAGGCGACGGCAGCGCGGCTCCGGGAGAGGAAGAATTCGAAAAAGTCTATCTCGATTTCATAGTTGACAGAGCATTCGGCTTTATCGTGACAGACGCGCGCGACGTACCTCTGTTCACGGGCATTATCAACGGTATCTGACCTTTTTAACGACGGATATCCCCCTGTTCGATATACTTTACTAAAATAAAAAAGCGCTCCGCACATTGAGGTGCACCTCACATTCAACGGAGCGCTTTTTATCCTAATAATTATAAATGGCCGCGCCGCCCTCAGCTTAAGCTGTTTATGAGACGGGAAATTCGCAAAACGTCCCGAGGACGGACGCGGTCGGACTTTTATCAGAAACGGCTTATAACCTTACTTCCGCCGCAAAAAGTTTTTTGAAAAAAGACTCAGCCTGTAAAATTAATATCGCGCAATAAGCGGCAACTTTAAACCTTACCGAAAAACTTATTATGTCAGATCTTTAACTTTAACGATAAACCCGAACGACCTTTTAACGTCATTATCGGATCTGTTCCTGATGGTGCCAAATCTTTTTTCAAGGAAATTCCGCGCACGCCTTACGCGCGCTTTGCCTTTTTACAGATCGACCTCTATGTAGTTGGTGAGATTTGCTCTGTCTATCGCTATCTGAAGATCGGATATCATGAGCCTGAGGTCTTTAAGTTCCGCCTTTACCGCCTCAACGTCGTATACGCATTCGCTGTATTCGACGACGCCGTTATAAGTTACGGAACGACTTTTCTGCTTCTTGAACGAGAGGCTTTCGAGTTGCGCCTTCTTGTTCTGCATCTGAGCAAGCATGATGAGCGCTTCGCCGAGAGTTACGTTAAAACCGTCTACCTTGACCACGCAGTTTGCCGCCGCGAGAGCGCAACGTATTGCGCGTATCTTTGCGTCCAGCTTTTCGATCTCGTCGCGCGTTTTCGCGTAGTCGTAAGACGATACCGTTTTTGCTTCGCCTTCCTTATAAGAAAGCACGCAGTTGTCGTCTTCGAAATCTATGAGAGCCTTTTTTTGCGCTTCGAGTTCTTTGATTTGCTTCATTGCCTGAGTATGACATATCTTCATTTCTCTTTCCTCCTTGGATTTTTCGTCCTTACTGATTTCCTTTCGTTTCGCAAAGTTATTATCTCACCATTTCCATATTTTGTAAATTGTCAATAGTTATAATATTTCTGACCACTTTTTATATGAGTATTTACGATAAATTAAACTTTATATTCCCGTTTAATTCAATATTTTAGTAATTATTTATATTGTATTTGACCACTTATTATGGTATAATATCTTAAAACGAAATAAAATCGAGGCGACAAAAAATGACCGAGAAGATAAAAATAAACGTTACTAAAGAAACTGCGGATATATTGATAAAGGACGCCGAGTCCTTCGAATTCTACAAACGTGACGGTCGTACTTTGAACAAAAACGCGCTTTACACCCGCATAATAGTCAACTATCACGAAACGTACAGGGCAAAAGAAGCCGAACTTTTTTCGTATCTGAAAAAAGCTCTCTCTAAATGCAAAGCGTCTAAACAAGAGACGGAAGAGCTTTGCTATGAAGTGGCGGCGCACATAAATAAACTCAATGCGGCAAAACGTCGCGAAAAATTCGACTGCGCTCTTTCGGTAAAACCGACTAAGGAATCAGAACCGATTATCGCGTATACGGAAGAATATCTTCTCAAAGGCGCTACCCTTTCAGAGTATTTCCGCAATATGTTCTCATCGTACGCGTCGCTTCCGCAGGACGAACGCGAAAAAATAGTCTTTATGCCGCAATACGAAACTATAATGCAGGCGATAGAACGCAAAAAAAAGATATTTGTGACAACTTCGTCAGTAAACGGGCAAAAAAAATACGAACTTTCGCCTTATGCGCTCAGCGATTCGAAAGAAGAACTTCACGTTTACCTTCTTTCCTGCAATAACAGCGTTTGTATACCGATGAGACTTTCAAGGATAGAATCCGTCTCAGTCCTTACCGAAAACGCAGTCTTTACGCCCCAACAGAAAGAGACGTTTGAAAAGATGCTTACCTTCGGTCCGCAATTCCCTTACGGTAAAAACGAGGGCGAGGTAAAAATACAGCTTTCACGCAGAGGGATAATGCTTTTCAAAAAAATGTACGTGCATCGTCCCGTGCCTGTGCGCGTATCGAATAACGAATATTATTTTCAATGTTCTCACAATCAGATAATACAGTATTTCGTGCGTTTCGGCAAAGACGCGTACGTGGTATATCCGCAAAGCGTGCGCGATTCTATACGCTCGTTTTACGCCGAGGCAATTGCGCGTTACGACAAAGGCATAGGCTATTTTTCGAAATTCAAAGAGACCGATCATCAGGAAGACAACTGAAAAACAGCCCTCTCAACGGGGGCTGTTTCTATCCTTACTTTGATCTCACGCAGACGTCGTCTTTACGGCGGCAGGCTGCCGCCGCGTATTTTGCGTATATCCTCAAAATGCAAGACACTACGCTTTCCGCGCGGCCTTTGCCGTCAATATGCGGTTATCTGACGGTAAATTATCTTGACGTCGGACGGGGTGACCGTAGCAGTGCCGTCTTCTGCGACCTTTATCTCCGAAGTCAGCATTTTTACTATCGCCGCAGCCTCTTCTTTTTCTTTAGAGAGGAAATTGTTGCTGGATATCTCAGCGAACACGCTGTCGAAAGACATGGTGTTTATATACGCTATGCGTATCTCGAAGCCCATCGCTTTCGCGTTCTCTCTGAACGCAGCGATATATTCGGCGTAATAACGGTTGATGTTCATCCATTCTTCGTTAGTCGCCTTGCCGTAGATCTTTATCAAAATGATATTTTCCATATCGTTTCCTCCACGTCTTTTTCTTTATTGTAACACAATGTCACGACGATTACAATACGCTTTATAAAATGCCCTTCCACAGCATTTTTATGCGCGTTTTTGCATTATTTGTATTGCTAAGAGCACTTGTCTTGCGCTT
>DVNX01000084.1 GCA_018714045.1 Candidatus Ornithoclostridium faecavium | reverse complement strand
ACTTTTCACAAATAGCGTGCTCCGAAACGAATCAGGTTTTTGAGAAATGATCAAATATCTTTATTTTTTGCATAAGTTTTTTATCCTTCCCATTATATTGGGAAAAATAAGCTTATATCTGTATTTTTACTTATACACAATAAAAACAAACACCAAAACTACGTTTGATCAAAGAATAGTTTGTAAGAAAGGATTATATTTTTTATTTGATCAATATATTATATACCGCTTAAATCGCAATAAAATATTTCAACATTCTGATATGCATAATCGTTTTTTACATTTTTAATTCGCGATTTATTGCAATTTTCCTTATTTATGTTAATTACGTTGCACCCTTTGGATTTTATTATTGACGGGCACGTTTTTATTTCCTATAATAATATTGAACACGCAAGATGAGGGAGCTTATGAAAATTACTATTATAGAAGGCAAAGACGTTACCGCTGATGACATTGCCCAGGCAGCGCATCTGGACACTCTCGTTTATGACGAACTTTTTTGTGCACCTGTAGATATATGTCTGAAATGGAACAGCGTAAACAACCGTATTTACACAATGGCGAAAGACGAAGAAACGGGTAAAATCGTCGCATACGTCAATTTATCGCCGATCACCGACTATTATTACGAACAGATCAAAAGCGGAACTTTTCTGGATATATACCTGCCCGCCGAAGCGATTGTTTCGTACGACATGCCCAGTTGCATGTACAATCTGTATTTCTCTTCGATAGTAATTCATCCCGACTACCAGAATACGGGGATTTTCTTACCTCTTTACAACGCTATCGTCAACAAATTCATCGCATTGGGAAAGTCAGGTATTTTTATTCACCGCATGGTCGCCGACGCGGTAAGCGAAAGAGGAAGACAGTTCTGCCGCCTTTTCGGCATGAATAACGTAAAAAACTCAGAACACAATTCGACGATATACGAAGTATCTCTTCTTCCGCCGAGATTTAAAGTATCTTCCCGCCCGACAAAAGAGCTGTACGACTTTTATAACACAGTTTACAACGAAAACAAGGATTTCATGCCCGAAACGAATGTTGAAACTGAGGAAAAACCTCATGAAAATAATTGCGGTTTCGACGTCTTTATATCGTATAAACATAAGGACGAGAACAATGAAAACACTCCCGACATTGCGATGGCGAAAGACCTTTACAATGCGCTATGCGCCAGAAACGTGCCCGTGTTTTTCAGCGAACTGACGTTGAAAGAACTGGGCACCGCTCGCTATAAACAGATGATAGATTCAGCTCTCGACAAAGCTAAAATATTGATTGTCGTCTGCACAAACATAGACTATGTTCAGAAAGGCTGGGTAAACTACGAATGGGACAGTTTCTCAAACGATATCCTGAGCGATATCAAACCCGACGGAAAAATTTTCTCTTACGTCGACGGGATAAACGTTCACGATCTGCCCCGCACGCTGAGGCAACAGCAGGTATTCGTAAAAAACGAAAATTCCCTCTGCAGTATCTGCGATTTCATAATAAACGCGCTGAAATTCAGATAAGATACTCTCTCAGCTTAATCCACTCTTCTTCATTCCAGCCGCCTGCGTTGGCGGGAGAGGTGGAAGGAAGACATTTGAAGTCTATCTCAGGATAGGCTTTTTTTGCGACTGTGTACGACTTTTTACCGTTGCAGAACACGGCTTTTATATTTGTTGCCGCAAGAACAGCAGGAATATCGTTGGGTACGACCTCTTTTATCGCGCTGTCGAGCGAGCCTTCTCTTTCGCAGGAATATATGCTGTCCATAAGCGCAATACCGTTTTCAAGAAGAAAAGCGCGCTTTCCGTCTATACTTTCGGGCACGGGCTTTCCCGTTATCTTTGCCATAGTAGACCAGAAACGGTTGCGCGGGTGCATATAATAAAATCCCTGTTTCAGGGATTCGACCGAAGCCATGCTCCCCAAAATAAGGATCTTACTGTTTTTATCGTATATCGGTTTAAAGCTGTATATCATCTGATAAAGATATGAGTGCTGGGCGCGGCTCCCGACAAAATGTCGTTTATCGCGTATTTCGGGCTTGAGATATAGATTTCGGTGCCGTTTTCGAGCGGCGCTTTTATATATTCCAGCTTAGCGTATGCGCCGTTTGCGCCCTCTCTCGAACTTCCTATGCACACTTTCTGGTATTCGCAGACCGCGTCTATCGCTTCGTAAGCGTCCTTTCCGCATATCTCGGGTATAAGCGTTGCGGGATCTCCCGGCACGCTGTAAATGCCGTCGGTCGACGTAAATATAAGCAAAGTCTTGCACTTTACGAGGCAAGCTATCTGAGATGCCGTCTCGTCGTTATCCGCGCAATGAACAACGTGTTTCCTGCTCTTCATAAGGTTCTGAAGTTCGGTCTTTACTATTTCCTCGCTCGAAAGGGGGTCGTTGTAGTTGATTATCGGGATGACTCCCTGCGCGGGGCAACGCAGCAAAAGGTTCTTCAGATACTCGCGCTTAGCGTCGTCGTTGAAATGCTGGTGCTCTACGAGGATCTGTCTGAGCCCGTATTTGGGATCCGTGAACTGGCGGTAATTGGACATAAGTATCGCCTGACCCTGCGCCGCGTAGTCCGTCTTAACGTCTTCATACGCACCGATGAGTTCTCTTCCCGTGCGTCTTATATAATCCAGTCTTCCTATTTCCGTCGCGCCGCTGGTCACCCATATATAGCCCGGGCGAAGCTGGCGGCTTATCTTAGCGATAACGTTGTAATCGATGTCTCCCCACTTTTTATT
>DVNX01000083.1 GCA_018714045.1 Candidatus Ornithoclostridium faecavium | reverse complement strand
TCTTTTCACCTTTCCTTCACAGTACTATACGCTATCGGTCACTAGGTCGTATTTAGCCTTACGGGATGGTCCCCGCATTTTCCCACAAGATTCCTCGTGTCCCGTGGTACTCCGGATACTCACTGCTCACCCTCGATTTCGCCTACGGGATTTTCACCCTCTCTGACCAACCTTTCCAGATTGTTCGGCTATCTATGTTCGCTCTATGTGAGTCCTCTACCCCTTCATATATCACTATATAAAGGTTTGGGCTCTTTCCCTTTCGCTCGCCACTACTCAGGAAATCATTTGTTTATTTTCTTTTCCTCCGGGTACTTAGATGTTTCAGTTCCCCGGGTTCCCTCTCTATACACTATTTATTCATGTATGAGTACCTGCCCTGCGGCAGGTGGGTTCCCCCATTCGGATATCTACGGATCAAAGTTCATGTGCAACTCCCCGTAGCTTTTCGCAGCTTGTCACGTCCTTCTTCGGCGCCTAGTGCCAAGGCATCCACCTTACGCCCTTCGTAGCTTGATCGTTCTATCGTCGATTCAATCCATTTCAGACCTTTTAGTTTTCTGTCCTCAGCTTTGTAATATATACAAGTCCATATTACTCTATTTACTCGTATAATATTTCGCTAATCTTGGCATGTCTTTCACCATGCCTGAACATCTATCTCTCGTCAAGATAGTGTTCTCTACTATGCAGTTGTCAATGTGCGGTGCCGATCAGATTCGGCTGGTGGGCTCAAGTGGACTCGAACCACCGACCTCACGCTTATCAGGCGTGTGCTCTAACCAGCTGAGCTATGAGCCCGTGTGGTGGAGATGAAGGGAGTCGAACCCTTGACCCCCTGCTTGCAAGGCAGGTGCTCTAGCCAACTGAGCTACACCCCCACGGGTACTTATTCGTGCTGTTTTTTCGACAGCTTTTATATAATATCATTACCGCCGCGCGATGTCAAACAATTTTACAGGATTTTCAAGAAAATTTTTCAACCTTTTTTTATGCCGTTTTCAAGCGCGCTCATTGCCGCGTAAAGCTCGTTTTATACTCTCCCGCGACCTCTGAAAGAAATCGCGCCTCTTTTAAGGAGACGCGGACGATTTCTTTCAGTCAATAACGGTCGTGCGTCTTATCAGAGAAGTTTTTTCTTTTTCAGGAAGAACGCGAGGACTATTGAGATCACCGCGCTTATCGCAGCCACGACCCAGAAGCCCCACCACTTGTTTTCGAAAGGCACCCCCGTATTCATTCCAAAGAACGAAGCTATCAGCGTAGGGATCGAGAATACCAGCGTAACCGAGGTCAACACTTTCATTACGATATTGAGGTTGTTGGATATGACAGAAGCGTACGCGTCCATAGTGCCCGAAAGAATGTCTCTGTAGATTGAGCACATTTCCATTGCCTGTTTAGTCTCTACCGCGACGTCTTCGAGAAGATCCTTGTCCTCTTCGTATATCTTAACTACGCTGGATGACGTAGTCTTTGTCGAAAGCAATCTCGATATGACAGCGTCGTTACCAGTCAGCGAAGTGCTGAAATAAACGAGCGAGTTCTCGAGGTCGAGCATCTGGATAAGTTCCTTGTTCCTGGTAGACTTGTGCAATTCGTTCTGAATACGCTGGCTGGCCTTGTCTATCTGTTTAAGATAGTTAAGGAATTTGGTAGCTATATTGTACAGTATCTGAAACAAAAATCTGGTCTTTTTGTACGTAGCGAAAGATTTTATGCGGCTTCTCGCAAAGTCGCGCAGAACCGCCGTATCTTTCAGACACACCGTTATCACGCAATCTTTTTTTATGAAAGTACCGAGAGGTATCGTGAAATAACTGTAATAATCAGCTTCTTCTTCTATGACAGGGATATCGACGAGAACCATAGAATAATCGTCTTCGTTTTCCACGCGCGATCTTTCCTCATCGTCGAGGGGGGTTTTTAGAACGTCGGCATCTATGCCCGTCAGCCCCGCTATGTACTCTATCTCCTTATCGTTGGGATTTACGAGATTTATCCAGCAATCCTTGGGAGAAAACCCTTCTGCCGAGAATACTTCCTCTTGCAGGTGTTGGAGTTTTTCGAATTCGTCTGTCTTGAAAATTTCGATCATCGACTGCCTCCTTCCGCGGAATGCTCCGCGCACGGGTTTTTTCAGAAAAATAAAGTCGCGCATTTCCGCCCTTACGCCGAACGCTCGGAAGATTATAACAGAAATCCGCGACTCCTATTCATTATGATAGCACTAAAATATTATTTTTGGCAACCTTTAAGCGGTATATTTTTTCAAAGCGTCCGCCGCTTCTTTTACTGCCGCGCCGCTTTCAGTTCCCGCCGCGTCTGCAGAAACGCTTTCAAGCCCGCTTTCGACTATCTTGGCGACCTCTTTATCGGGCTTTTCGCTTACGAATGCCTGAGCGGTCTTTATCAGCTTTTCCACGGTTCTGTTTTCGGGAATATCTGCAACTCTCTTTATCCCTTCCGCATCGTTTGCGTTTACAACGTATACCTTTGTACGGGTCTTGTCTTCAAGGGTCAGTCTGTTTTCGAATATGCGCAGTATTCCCGCCGCCGCCTTTCTGTCGCGCTTATACGCGATGTAAGCGTAGAGTTTTGCGACAAGTCCTATCGCTGCCCAGACAGCCGCCGCAAGCAAGGTATAGCATACCGCGATAGTCCATTCGAGACCCTTGCAAAGCAGTATCGTCTGCAACGCCGCCACGCACGAAAAAGCAAGGTAATAGAAGAAAAGCATAGGGCGTTTTTCCTTGGTCAGCGACTTGTTCATCTTGAGCTGAAGTTCGCTTCCCGCGTACTCCCCGCCGATGAGAGCCTGCTTTTTCCACGCCTTTCTGACTGAACGCGGCATATGCTTCACGCACTTTTTGTAAAAGCGGTGAAAATTGGAGAGGTCAATATCACCTCTTCTGACTACGAACCTTTTGATTCTGCGGTAATTTCTGATATTTTTGCTTGAAAGCAAAATATAAAGAATCTGAAGAATAAAGGCGACTACGCTGAGCGCGGCGCAGATCACGGTCACGAGCTGTACGGGGAACAGTCCGAGAACTTCGTCGAGCGCGGCTCCGATTTGCATTACGATTTTTTCCACAGCAAACATACTCCTTTTTAGTTGTTATGTATGCCGCGAAAACGCATCCGCGCCCGCAGTCCTTTCTTTACGCCTTAAGCGAAAGAATTTAATACCGTTATCTATATATAATATTGTTGTCGGACAAGGATCGCAGCACCTTTGACCGCTTTTACCGCCGCTTTAAAAAGGATTGCCCGATTTTAAGTTTTTACACCTCTAAAATCACGTCTTGTCCCAGAACGTATATGAGTTTTTTATCCACTTTGAGCCCCAGTCCGTTTTCTGCCGCCAGAGCGTACAGCTCAAGCTGTTTGCGGTAGCGTGCCGCTATCCTTTCGGGCGGAAGTTTGCTCATCTTGAAATCCACGACCGTAGCCGTGCCGTTGACGCGGTCGGGTATCAGAAGATCGACGGTACCCTGCACGAGTATCTTGTCGTCGGGACCGTCTTCGATCACGTCCTTCGCACTCACGCGTAACATAAATTGTTTTTCGCGCATATGCTCGCACGCGCGCGCCTTAGTGATAACGTCGCTGCAAAGGCATCTGAATACCACTCTGGGATCCACGGCTTTTGCCGACAATTCGTCGAGAACGCCTTTTTCGTAAAGCTCTTTTATCTGCTCGGCGACCGCCTGTTCGTCCGCGCTGTCGTAATCGACGTTTTCCATGACCTTATGGTATGCGGTACCGACGCCGGCGCTGTCCTCTTCAAACCAGTTTTTAACGTATATCGTGCCGTAATCCGCGGGATTTTCCTTATTTATTCCCGTAACGGTGTGCTTTATACCCGTTCTCGCGCTTTTTGCGTAAGGATATTCGTATTCCAGATACTCCCGTATTTCTGAGAGTTTTTGAGGCGAAGGCTTAGCGAAGGTCACGACGTCGGAATATTCCTCAGCCTCTTCCCCTTCCTCTGCCGAAGCGTAGTTTTCGACGTATTTTTCGCAGAACCCGTGAGAGAGGACGGCTACATTGTTCAGCCAATTCATAAATGACGTTTCAGCTTTTATGCCGCTTGCGAAATCGCTTGCGGTGCCCGTCACGAACAGCATGTTTTTAGCTCTCGTCAGCGCGACGTAAAACAGCCTCATTCTTTCTTCGGTATTCTTCTTTTCGAGTTTGCGTGCGCAAGCCAGGTATTTTAAGGTATTGCGTTTGAGCCTGGTATCTTCTTCGGGATATCTCATAGCCATGCCGAGATCCTTGTCGAGAAGAAGATCCCCGTTTTCTGAAGAAAACCTCGCGGCGGCGTCCATAACGAATACGACGGGGTATTCGAGACCTTTTGAAGAATGTATAGTAGAGGTCTGCACGCAGTTGTCGTCCTCAGGTCTTTCAGCGCTCTTGCCCGACAGGGAGACATCCTCTCCGTACGCAAGCATTGCCTGCAAAGTAACGGCGTAACTCTTTCCCGCAAGTCCCGCGACAAACGCTCTCATTCTGTCGCAGTCCTCTCTGCCGAAACGCGAAAGCGCGTATTTATCGAAGCTGTATCTCGCGATCGCTTCTTCGAGAAGTCTGCCCACGGGCGCCTGAGCGGAAAATTCTCTCAGACTGCGTATCCCGTCGAAAAATACTCTTATCTTTTCGGAAAGCACGTCCTCTTTTTCAGCCGCGTACAGTTTAACGCATTCGTGGAAATATTCCTCTTTCGGATACTCTTTTCTGATATTGGCAAGTTCCGAGCAGTCGAAGCCGCCGAACACGCTCTTCATCACCGCGACCAGCGCAACGTCCTGAAGCGGATTGTCGATGACCTTAAGCAGATTCATAAGCACGTTGACGCTCGCGTTCTGCCCGTCTCCCGTTATGTTCGCGCCCGCGACGGGAACGCCCGCTTCGTGCAGATATTCGATTATCGCCTTTACGCGCGGGCTTCTCTTGGCGCAAAGCAGGGTTATGTCTCTGTACTCTATCTTTCTTCTGACGGGTTTTCCGTCCGCGTAATAACCTATTTCCTTTTTTCCTACCAAAGACGCGATCTTTTCTGCTATGTAGCGCGCCTCTTCGCTCGCGCCGTCGTCCTCTTCGGGCTGGTTTTCACGCACGCTGTATACGCCGTCGCCGCTTTCCTTAGCCGCTTTTTTCTTCTTCGGAGACAACGGGCAAATCCTTACGACAGGCTCGTCGCCGCATATAACAGGCTCTTTGTCCGTATTGAGCATAGCGGTGCCCGCATAGTCGACTCCGCCGTTTTCCCTTGTCATTATCTTTGAAAAAATTTCGTTGACGAAATCGAGTATGCGCCTGTCGCTTCTGTAATTCTGATTGAGAGTTACCAGCTTGCCCGCCTTGCCGTCAGCGCCGTACCGATCGTATTTTGACAAAAATATCTCTGTCTCGGTAAGTCTGAACTGATAAATGCTCTGTTTTACGTCGCCGACCATGAACAGGTTGTGCCCGTTGGAAATACGGCTGAGTACGTACTCCTGAACGTAGTTGGTGTCCTGGTATTCGTCAATGCACACGTATTTATAGCGCGACGAGATCTCTTTCGCTATTTCGGGGTTTTCCAGGATCTTTATCGCATAGTATTCGAGATCCGCGAAATCCATCTTGTTTTCAGAGCGTTTTTCTTCGGCGTACGCTTCTGCGACCTTTCCGACTATCTCCGCGAGTTTTTTTACGTATGCTCCGACCTTTTCGCCGTATTCTTCCCACTTATCGGCAGTATACGCGGCGAGTTTCTTTATGCGACCGCCCTCTCTTTCGAGTTTATCTACAAAACTCTTCTGCTCGCCCCTGAGTTCTTTATACCTGATAGCGGCTATAGCGGGATCTGTGCCTGTTTCGGCAGCGACCTTTTCGACCGCTTTTTTGCCCATTGCGCGCCCGACCGAAAAAGAAAGATCGATCTTTGCCGCTGCCGCGATGAATTCCTCTCCGTCCTTTCCGAGAGCTTCTTTGCACGCTTCGGAAATAAGATATATACCGACTTTGTTGTCGGGATCGAACCCTTTATATTCGCCCAGTCCTTCCGCGAGAGCGTCAGCGGCGCGTCTTATATCTTCAAGGGTCTTTTTGCAGTCGTCAATGAAATACTTCGCCGCCGCGTCTCCGTTTCCGTATCCGCTGAAAGCCTCGTCCAGCCACTTTTTTCTGTCCGGCTGAGATTCGAGAAAATCGTACACTTTTTTTATCTGTGCGCGAAGATCCCCGTCCCCTCCGAAAGTAAACTTGAGCGAAGATACCAACGGATCCGCCTTTTCTCCGTACTCTTTCAGCACGGCGTCTACGGCTTTATCCAGCATGCCTTCCTTTTCTTCGGGTTCGAGAATTGAGTACGACGGGTCTATCCCTGCTTCCTCGAAAAACTCCTTTACGATATTTCCGCAAAAAGAGTGTACCGTGCTTATATCCGCTAACGTCACGTCGTCTATCTGCTCTCTGAGGTACTCCTTGTCCGCACCGTCTTCGCGCATCGCTTTGACGAGTTCAGCGGATATCCTGTCTTTGAGTTCCGCGGCGACTGCGTTGGAAAATGCCAGCATGACGATCTCCCTTACCGGAGTGCCGCTTTTTATTATCCTTATTATTCTTTCTATCGTGACGGCGGTCTTGCCGCTGCCTGCGGAAGCGGAAACGAGAGTGTTTTCGTCAACGCTTTTTATGGCTTCTTTCTGATCGTCATTCCACGTCCTTTCGCTCATTTTCCGCCTCCTTGAAATATTCGTAACTGTCGAACTTCTTGCTTAAGCTGTGTTTTCTCGCAACGCCGTCCGAAAGAGCGAACGCGCATATGTCGCCGTATTCGCACCACGCGCAAGCAGTTTCAACGGGCGAAGGCTTTATATATCCCTCGTCTATCTCTTCAGCCGCCTTGGTTACAAGCTCTTCGACGTAGTCGCACAGCTTCCCGAAGCGTTCGGGAGTAGCCGCAACGCCTTCAGAAGTTGCCTTTATCTCCTCTCCTTTCTTTGCAGACACAACGCGGCATACGGGGAACAGACTGCTTTCCGCTTCGCTTCCCGACGCGTCGAAAACATGGTCGAAGTTTGACAATATTTTTTCGTCTGTGTTTATAAAGCCTACATATTTAAATCTGCCCGCGCTCTTTTCTTCAGATACGAACTTATTGTTGAGCGGCAGATAGAACACTCCCGCTGGCTTTGCGTCAAGCTGTCCCGCCAACGCTTTCATATATATGAACAGCTGTATTCTCTCGCCGTAGATGACCTGCGGAAGGGAAAAAGTTATAGACGCCGCGCTCTTGTAGTCTACGACGGTTATGTAATCCCCGCAGCGATCCACGCGGTCTATCCTTCCCAGCAGGTCGACGGTCTTGTTTTTCAGCTTTATCTTTATCGGGTCGTACTTACCTCCCATACCGAAAGCTTCTTCGAGAATAACAGGCGTAAAGTCGCTGTTTTTCATTCTTTCGCACAAGGTCTGAATGAGGAAAACGCACCTTTGTTTTATCTCTTCTATCTCTCCTTTAAGATGAGGTATCGCGCTCATCTGAGCGTACTCCTCTTTAGAAAGAACGCTTTCCGTTATCGAAAGGACTTTCTTCTTTATCTTCGCCGCGTCCGTGTTTCTGTAATCGCAGGAAGAGAAAAATATCTGAAGCACTTCGTGTATTATGCTGCCCAGGTCGCGCACTTTGAGTTCGGCTTTCTCCCTCGGACGGACGCGCAGCACATAGTCCATATAATGCATGAACGGACATTTCATATATTTTTCTATCTGACTGGCGCTGGTGTGTCCGCCCTTCCAGACGACCGCTCTGTCTGGAGAAGCGTATTCTTCTAAGCTGTTGTCTTCGAGGAGCGTCTCAATCCTGTCGCCGTACTTTTCTTTCGCAAGCGCGAAAAGCGCGTCGTACTTCGACGGATCGTCGTGTCGTATGCCCGACTGAATATGCAATTTGTATTCCACGAGCTCGTCCGCCATATTCCCTGTCCCCGCGAAATATTCGGCATATCGCGCGGTATCCCACAGCGCGTCGGTAAGCGGCGGGCGCTGTTTTTTCAGAGTAAGTATTTCGGAAAGCTGCCTCATCGCAGCGCTTTCGTTCTGCGGCTGACCGTCGGCGGCATATTTGCTGTAACTTATTTCGAGAGCCTCCGACGGCTTTAAAAGGAACATGAGCGTATTGAGTTTTTCTGCGTTGTTCTGTTCTTTCACGTCGGGTTCGACCACCACGCCGCATGCCGCCCACGCCTTGCTTTCCTTGCCCGCGAATATGCCGTTGTCTCCGTGTTCCGGAGGCAACGCGCCCTGCGACGCTCCCAGCACGTACATGACTTTTACGCCGTCGTATCTGCTTTCCCTCGATTCCCCGACGAAAACGCAGTCGATATAAAGCGGCACGAGCGCTATCTCAGTCGTAGCGATAGCGGAAGTTATTATATTGAGATATGAATTTACCGAGAATCTGCAATCCCCGAGAAGTCTTACGCTTCTGTCGAAAATGTCCTTAAGTTTTTCGGGAGTCTGCAAAGCGCAGTTGTAAGCGGTATCTTCCCCGATGTCTTTAAGCCTGTTTACGTACTCTTCGTTGCGCGCGTCGAAATTGCATTTTTCAAGGAACTTTGCAAGCTCTCCGTAATACTCAGCCGCGGTCGCGTTCCTCAGAGTAAAACAGGACAACAGATCGCAGACATACGCCCGCACTTCTTCCGCGGTCTGAAACGCGGGGTCTTTTTCTCCGGCTTTGAAAGGAGAGGCGAGACGAGCGTTGTCCAATCCGTATTTAATGCAGAAATTTTCGAAAACGCATACATTTTCGAAATCTATATCGAGCAATGCGTTTTTGGCGAATTCAATGACGTCCTTACGCCTGAAACCCTTAGCGACCGTTCTGAACGCGCCCGTGACGAGCCTGGTCGCCGCCTGAGTATCGAGCGATTCTTTCTTGTCGAAGAAATAGTTTATCCCTGCGTTCGAGAAAACTCTCTCCACGACGGGGGCGTAAGTCGCGACGTCGCAGCACACTACCGCGAAATCCTTAAAGCGAGCGCCTTCCCTGACCACTCTCCTCTTTATATCGCGTGCGACTCTCTTCACTTCTTCTTCTATGCTTTCCGCGGCATACAAACGGGTGCTGCCGTCGCTCTCGTACGTTTTGCCTCCGTAAGAAAACAACTCTTCGCTTATAGCCTTTTTATCTCCTTTGAGAGAGGACGGAAGTCTGTGCACCTTTGGATCGCAACCGCACGCGCGAGCCCTTTCGATAAGAGTTTCGATACACCTCGTCGGATATATCCTCGCGTTGCCGACGCCCTCTTTGCATACCATGAACACGCCGCAGTAGTTTGCTCCCGAAAAGAGCTTTTCGCATATCCTTCTCTGAATGTTGCTGAGATACAGATAATCGCTTACGTATACGTCGCAGTCCTGCATGCCGTATTCGTCGATAGCGTCGCTCAAGGCTTCAAGCTTTGAAGAGCCGTCGGTATAACCAGAATTCAGTTCATCTACGTAGCCTTTATACAAAAGGACTATGTCTTTGGATTTATTGAGTATCTTTACGGGAAGCGAAGGCAGAATGCTTTCTATCATATCCGTTGAAACGCCGCTGTTTCTTATCTGCGATATTACAGCGTATATCTCGGCTGCGAAATCGGCATTGTTGTACGCGCCGCGGAAACAGGACAGCTTGTCCTTATTCTTTTCGATGACTTTTCTTAAAAGCATCACCGCTCCTTCCGCGGAAAGGTAGTCGTTCATCTTTGCGCCCATCGACTTATTTGCGAGGCGCGAAAAACTCACCACTTCTATATCGAAACAGGCGGTGAGATCCAGATAGTCCATCACCGCTTTTTCGTAATGCAACATAAAGCGGTCGGGAACGATGAGAAGCTGTCTTTTGCCATTGCCCCTTCTCTCTTTTATCTTTTCGAAAACCGCGCCGCAATCGAGCGTATCGCTCAGAAAAAATTCAACCATAATATCATTATAACGACAAAATTTTACCTTTGCAACAGTGAAATGCGTCATTTAACGTACAGCGGGCAAATATTGCGCTAATTTAATTGATAAAAATAAAATATATGATATAATATGAATACTATGAAAAAGTTTATTTTTGTAATCGTTACAGTTGTTATTATATGCGTGCTGGGCGTTTCTCTGGCGGGCTGCAACCGCGCCACCCCCACGCAGAAGCTCCTGTCCAACAGCAGAGCGTGGACAAGCGACGTCACCGACGAAACACTCGTTTACGACGTCATCTATAAAAGCGCTACAAAAGATCAGGTCAAAGGCACGATGACCGTCAACGTCAAGAGCTACGACAAAGAAAAAGTAGAGATCGGAAACTGGGCTCTCGACAACGCGGTCGGATACGTCGCTACTACCGAACTCGTCATGGACAACGGCGACGTTAAAAAGACCACGGCGTTCTTCACCACTACCATTCAGGTAAAATACGCTGAATGCACTCAGACCATCGGCGGAGTAACCGGCGGATATACCGCTGAATACAAAAACGAAAAATGCTACTACACGACCACCGACGGCAGCGACAAAGGTCAGGGCGAAATAAAGGTCGGCGATTTCAACGAATCGCCTTATATCGACAACGCTATACTCTATCAGGTAGCGAGATGTCTCCCCGATTCAGTTTCTTCCTTCACCTTCGACGTGCCCGACGTGACGCTGGGCGAAGCGCAGAGCGTAACTATGAGCGCGACCAGGTCGTCTACCACCGGTATCAAAGGCGCGGACGAGGCTCAGACCGAATACGTATGCTATTTCGTATACATCTCTCTCAACCGCACATTCCCCGGTTCGGGCGAAAGCCTTAAATGCGCGGTAGCTTCCACCCCCTATCCTTCTGCCGACAACCCGAAGATAAACAACCTCATCGTGCAGATAACCGAAGGCGACACGCTTTACACTCTGAAAAGCGCGACTTACGCTGAATAATCAAACTTTTGAAAAAGAGAGCCGAAAGGCTCTTTTTTTTATGTCCTCGTCGTATATCACAGGTATTTGCCGCATACCTTATTTCAGGTGAGATCATGGCAAAGTACTATTTCGACGCAAAAAACGCATACGTGACGGCGGACGGCGCGCTGGTAAAAAGCGGTTTCGAAAAAGAAGGCGCGTTCGCTCTGGGGATGTTCTCGGAAGGACACGAACCTCTTTTCGCAAAAATCGACGAGAACGGAAAGTCATCTCCCCGCGGCAGATTGCATATTTGCGACGCAGGTTTTTCTTCCCGATACTTAGTATTTTCTCCCGTTCCCGAAAGATCGGGAGAAGCCGAAGTTCTCTTTCAGACCGTCTGCCGCGTAGGCAATCTCTCCCACCTTATAACGGTATGCAAGAAAGACGGATTCAGGCTGGTAATCGAAACGCGGGACGAGATATACGAGATCCCTTGTCCCTCGGCGCTATCCGACGTAAAAGTATGCGCGGCGCCGACCAGAAACGGGCATATGATCAAAATCACCGCAAACGCTCAGAAGAAAAAGCTTCTGGCGATGATTTATTATGCGGGAGACTACGTCCCCCTTCTGATATCCTTCTGCGACGGTTTCAGAACTAACGACGACTGCGTTGAGATAACAAATCGGCTGGGCGGCTGCAACGACTGCGTGAGAACTCAAAGACTTACCGTAAAAAACGGCACGTTTACAGAAGACAGTCTGTCTTTTATCTACAAACGCGATCACCTCTACCCCGACGAGCTCATTCCTTACGTATTCCTCGAAAAACTGCTTTTCAGAGATATCGGCGGCGCGGAAGACCTGCTGAGAAGAACTCTGTCCGTATCCGCCGTGAGAGAGATCCTCGGAGATTTCGACAGTATAGCCGACTTTGAATTCGTACCCTACCGCCCCTTTATCGCGGGCGTCTATACTCTTTCGTCGTTCTGCCGCGTAAGATACTTCTCTTTCTCTGTTACCGACGGACTGATAACAGATATTTTCGCGATATAAGGTAATAATATTTAACGAAGGCGATATGCCCTTTTGAAATTCCGCACGCTTCGCCGCCTGCGCTTTGTCCGATTTACGCGGATATAGAGTTTTTACCTGCTCCGAATGGCGACAAACTATGATTTTACATATTTTTTTAATCCATATTAAACAATATATGATATCATCTATATAGCGAGGTGAAAAATATGACTTTTATTTTAAGCGCAAGCGTCGACACTTTGCAGTTAGCGCTGCTTATCGTATCCGCTTGCTTCCTGCCTTTGGTCATCTGGATGATAGCCGCGGGCATACAGGTAAGGACGCGCTTTCAGAAATATTCGACAGTCGCTTCCGAAAAAGGATATACGGGCGCTGAAGCTGCGCGCGCGATACTCGACGCAAACGGCATGCGCGACGTACAGATAATCCGTTGTGCGGGAAGCCTTACCGACCACTACGATCCGACGACAAGAACCGTCGCCCTTTCACAGGCGACTTACGACAGCTCTTCCGTCGCTGCGATAGGCGTCGCGGCGCACGAGGTCGGACACGCGATACAGCATGAAGAAGATTACGCACCCGTAAAGATACGCACGAAACTCGTACCCGTCGTAAACTTCACGTCCCGTCTCAGTCTGCCTCTTATACTCATCGCTATGATATTTGAGTTTATGGGTTATTTCAGCAGCTTTTCGATGCAGATATCAACCTTCTTCTTAGGTCTCGCGGTAGTGTGCTATTTCTTCTATTGCCTGTTCACGTTCATCACTCTGCCGACAGAGTACAACGCGAGTTCGAGAGCGAAAAAACAGCTCGTGGAATGCGGGATACTTACCGAAGCAGAAGTTGCGGACGCGTCCAAAGTGCTCAGCGCGGCGGCTAAAACATATCTCGTAAACTTCGCTTTCTCTCTTATGCAGATGCTCAGGCTTCTTTTCATCGTCCTGATAAGAAGGAACAGAAACCGCTGAAAATGTAAAAGCAATCATAACCACCAGCCGTGCTGGTGGTTTGTGCTTGCCCCCCTGGGGCATTTTACCATGCCGAGTCTGTAGACTCACCGAATTTTTGCCAACCGCATATTCTTCACGAACTAAGCCTCAAGGCTTTTGTTTCTTTGTTTTATTTCACCGGCGCACCCGTAAACGGGTCTATGTATTCTTTTATTGTCAGTTGCTCGTACCCTATATCTTCCTGTAGTTGTTGTTGGATATATTCCGCGATTGCTTTTGTGTTCTTTCCTACTG